>JBAWHL010000024.1:0-38362 GCA_049593815.1 Ilumatobacteraceae bacterium
GCACCCGGTACTCGCGATCGTGGATCACCTCCAGTGGCATTCCGTCATCACCGGTGGGTGCGTCGGGAAGGATCGTCGACGTGTCGAAGACGCCAGTGTCGTCGCCGGGCGTCGCGGGCAGAGGTGCGGTGGCCATCGAAGCACGGTATCCGTCGCCCCCGTGTCGAATCCGACCGACGGACAACCCGACCGCGTCGACAACAATGGCCACCGTGCCAACGCTCACGGTTCCCATGCTGACCGGTCGTCACGTCGTCCTGGATCCGACGCGGTCGGAGTTCGTCGACGAGATCGCCGCCGCCGCCAGTGGCGAGCGCGTCACCTTCGGCTACACCCAGGTGCCCGATGGCGTCACGGAGACCGCCGCCTACGTCAGCGGCCTCCTCGCTGATGCTGCCGCCGGACGCGTCGCACCGTTCGTGCAGCGCCGTGCGAGCGACGGCCGCATCGTGGGATGCACCCGGTACATGAGTCCGTTCTGGACCCTGGGGCGAACGGACCCGGACGAGATCGAGATCGGCGGAACCTGGCTGAACGAAGCTGCCCAACACACCGGGATCAACACCGAGGCGAAGTTGCTGCTCCTGTCCCACGCCTTCGAGACCTGGTCGGTCCAACGCGTCGCCATCTGCACCGACGCCCGCAACGCGCAGAGCCGCCGAGCGATCGAGCGGCTGGGAGCGAGTTTCGAGGGCGTCAACCGCCGTCATCGCCGGTCGACCCGTGCCGGCGAGGAATCGTCGCTTCGCGACACGGCGACCTACTCGATCACGATCGACGACTGGGAGACGGTCAGGCTCAGGCTCCAGCAACTGCTCGACCGTTGAGGACTGAGGACACCGCCGCCTGGGCAGTCGAGTACATCCGAAGGCCGGCGGCAACGTAACGTCGTCGCCAGTGTCGACTCAGAGTTCCGTTCCGTTCCCGAAGGCCGCGATCGTCGGTATCGCCGCGGGGCTGCTCGGTGGCCTGTTCGGCGTCGGCGGTGGACTGATCATCGTCCCGGGCCTCGTGACGTTCGCCGGCATGGAGCGCCGCCTGGCCCACGGCACGTCGTTGGCAGCGACCCTGCCGATCGCCGCGGCGAGCCTCGTCACGTATCTCGCTCACGGCAACGTCGACTGGGCGGTCGCCCTGTTCCTGTCGATCGGAGCGATCGCCGGCGCGATCATCGGGACGCATCTCCTGCGCGTCATCCCCAAGAACGTGCTCGTGATGATCTTCGTCATCACCGTGCTCGCGACCGCCACTCGCCTCCTCGTCGGTGGCACCTCCGATGGGCGCGCCGACCTGACCATCGGCATGGCCGTCCTGCTCGTCTTCATCGGGGTGATGACCGGGACGCTCGCCGGAATGTTGGGCATCGGCGGTGGGGTCATCCTCGTTCCGGCGATGGTCGTGCTGCTCGGCATGGTGCCCGTCGTCGCGAAGGGCACATCGGTCGCGGTCATCGTGCCGACCTCGATCATGGGGACGCTCCGCAATCGCAAGCACGCGAACGCCGACATCCGCGCCGCGGCCGTGGTCGGCGGATTCGGTGTGATCACGGCGATCATCGGCGGCACGGTCGCCGGGCACCTGTCCGACAAGACCTCGAACATCATGTTCGCGGCGTTGCTGCTCTTCGTCGCCATCACCCAGTTGCTGTCGCTGCGTCCATCGTCGACCGCACCAGCGGCCCTCGACGAGTCGCCGGTCGCTCCGTCATCGACCGCGGACTGACGTGCTCGTCGCCCTGGTCGTCGCTCACCCGTCGCCCGACGGGTACTGCCGTTCTCTCGCACACCGTGCCGAAGCCGGTCTGCGCTCGGCCGGCCACGAGGTCGAGGTGATCGACCTCTACGCGGCTGGGTTCCGCCCGGCGATGTCGGCCGAGGAACGACGCGCCTACGACTCCGACGACCCGATCATCGACCCGATGGTCGCCGAGCACGCCGCCGTGGTCCAGCGAGCAACGGCACTCGTGTTCGTCTACCCGACGTGGTGGAGCGGCCTGCCCGCCGTGCTCAAGGGGTGGCTCGAACGGGTGATGGTCCCCGGTGTCGGGTTCCGGTTCGACGAGCGTTCCGGTCGGGTTCGTCCCGGTCTCGGACAGGTCCGCCACCTCATCGGGATCTCCACCTACGGCTCGTCGAGGACCTACGTGCGCCTGGTGAACGACAACGGCCGCCGGACGCTCACACGCGCGCTCCGAATGAGCTGTGGGCTCCGGGCGCGGCCGAAGTGGATGGCGCTCTACGGGATCGACGGGTCGTCCGACGAGCGACGCCAGGCGTTCGCCGAGCGCGTCGAGCGCGAGATGGCAGGCCTGAGATGACCGAGGCGGCGACCCGGGTGCTCGTGGTGTACTGCCACCCCCTCGACGATTCGTTCGTCGCCGCCGTCCGCGACCGGGTGCTGGCGGGGCTCGACCAGGGCGGTGCCGACATCCGGGTCACCGACCTGTACGCCGACGGGTTCGATCCGTTGTTCGACGCCGACGACCACGCCAGCCACATGTCTCCGGGCGCTCCCCCGTCGCTCCGGTCCCACACCGACGACCTGCAGTGGTGCGACATGCTCGTCCTCGTCTACCCGACGTGGTGGGGTGGACAGCCTGCGATGCTGAAGGGCTGGATCGACCGGGTCTGGGTCAACGGCGTCGCCTGGACGCTGCCCGATGGGGCGAATCGGCTGTCGCCGCGGCTGCGCAACGTGCGCCGGCTGGTCGCGGTCACGACCCACGGGTCACCGAAGCGCATCAACGCACTGGAAGGCGAAGGCGGCAAGCGCACGCTGACTCGCAGCCTGCGCCTGATGTGCCATCCGCTCGCACGGACCACCTGGCTGCCGCTGTACGCCGTCGACACGATCAGCGAGGACCGACGGACGGCGTTCCTCGACCGGGTCGAGCGACGACTCGCCCGCCTCGCCCGCTGAGGGGGACTCCCCGCGTCCCTACATCGCGACGGCAACGGCCGCAGCGACCGCCGCGTTGTTCTCCGCCAGTGCGAGGTTGGTCGGCACACTGCGACCCTCGGTCGCCGCGCCGATCTTGCCGAGCACGAACGGGGTGACGGCGGCACCGGTGATCCCGGACGCCTCACACTCGGCGAGCGCGTCACGCAGGACCGCATCGAGCCCGGCAGGGTCCAGTTCGTCGGCCTCGGGAACCGGAACGGTCAGCAGGATTCCCGACGATGCTCGGCTCCGAGCGGCGAAGATCCGAGCCACCTCGTCGGCAGCCTCCACCCGGTGTGGAATCGGCAGACCGGACGACCGCGTGTAGAACGCAGGGAACCAGTCGTGTTGCCAGCCGAGCACGGGAACGCCGGCCGTCTCGAGGAACTCCAGCGTTCGCGGCAGGTCGAGGAATGCCTTGGCACCAGCGGAGACGGTCACGACCGGGTGGCTGGCGATCGCGTCGAGATCGGCGGAGATGTCGCCGGTGATCTCCGAGCCGCGATGCACCCCACCGATGCCGCCCGTGGCGAACACTCGCACTCCCGCGGCTGCGGCGATCGCGACGGAGGCGGACACCGTCGTCGCGCCGACCTCCCAGCGCTGCCCGACAGCGACGGCGACATCACGCTCGGCGGCCTTGCGGGCCGGGCCCAGAATCCGCTCGTGCTCGGCGTCGGTCAGTCCGAGGCGGACCACCCCGTCGAGCACTGCGGTGACCGCGGGGATCGCTCCGCCGGACCGGATCACTCCGACACAACGCTCGAGCGCTTCGCGGTTGGCCGGCGACGGCAGACCCAGATGGGAGAAGATCGTCGACTCGAGCGCCACGACCGGACGCCCCTCGGCAATCGCTGCGGACACTTCCTCGGAACAGACAGGTTCGAACACGCCCCCGAGGCTACGACCGGCGGCGGGCTCGGCGTCAGGTTCGGATGAAGCGGGTGACCGTCTCCACGTGTGGGGTCTGCGGGAACAGATCGAGCACCTCGACGGACTCTGGCTCGTAGCCCTCAGCGCCGAGCAGGGCGGCGTCACGCGCCAGCGAGACCGGGTCACAATTGACGAGGACCAGGACGGGGGCACCGGCGGCGACCAGGGCCTTCACGCCCGGCTTGGCCAGGCCCGGCCGTGCGGGATCGGCGACGATGACGTCGACGCGCGGCGTGGCGCCGTCACCCGTCGGTGGCGTCCACCCCGTGACCTCTGCGCGCACGACGCGAGCTTCGCGGCCCTGCAGGTTGTGCTCGGCGTCGAGGCACGCGGACTTGCCGGACTCGATCACCGTGACATGGCCAGCTGAGCTCATCGCCGTGACTGCGAAGAGGCCGACGCCGCCATAGGCGTCGAGCGCATGCCTGGCGGTGGCCAGTTCGGGAGCGGCTCGCCGAACGGCATCGACGAGCAGCTCGGCGGCCTGCGCTCCCGACTGGAAGAACGAACCAGCCGAGACCCGCAGGTCGTGTCCGGCGATCCGCTCGGTGAGCCACGCCCGCTCGCCGATGTGCACCTCGGAGGGGACGCCCCGGATCGACTTGCGGAAGCGCTTGTCCCAGATGGCGGTGACCGCGCCGGTGGCGACGGAGGTCCGCAGTGTGAGCTCGGCTCCTTCGTCGGCCTCGATGACCGCCAGCAGGCGAGACAGCTTCGATTCGGCGACCGGACAACTCGTCACGCCGACGACCGCATCCCCGCCCTGCTCGCGGAACCCGACCGAACCGTCAGGGCCGCCGACCACGCGGATCGTGGTGCGATAGCCGAACGGGCTCACCGCGCCGCCCCTGCTGACGATGCGTTCCACCAGGTCGGCGTCGAGCCGGCCGATGCGGCGCAGCGACTCGCCGACGATCTCGACCTTGGCATCATGCTGCGCGGTCGGCTGGAAGTGCATCCAGCCACAGCCGCCGCAACCGGCACGGCGGTGCGCACACGAAGGAGAGTCGCGCACGGGCGACTTGTCGATGATCTCCACGATCCTGGCCCGGGCGAAGTCCTTCTTCGCCGTGTCGATCTCGACCTCGACGAGCTCGCCCGGCAGGCCACCCTCCACGAAGACGACACGGCCGTCCACGTCTCGTGCGAGCGCGTCGCCGCCCGCGATCAGGCGTTCCGGGGTCAACTGCATCCGTGCAGCGTACGGCAGGGCTCAGCCGGACAGCGCTGCGGCCCGGCGCGGCCCCGATGAACCCGGACGTGCAGCGGCCAGCATCCCGTGAGACACTGGCATGGTGAGCAACGACGACGAGTGGTACTGGGATCTCGAGCGCAAGGTCGCCGTGCCGGCATCCGAACGCGGATCCGGTGACCAGATGCTCGGGCCCTACCCGACTCGGGCCGAGGCCCTCAACTGGAAAGCCAAGGTCGAGGAGCGCAACGACCAGTGGTCCGATGACGACGAGGAGTGGAACGAGGGCGACGAGGCCTCGTCGAAGTAGGTTGCTGCCTCGATGAGCCGCCCGATCCAGATCGTTCCGTCCGTGCTGCCCGCCGACTTCTCCAAGCTCGGGGAGGAGGTCGCCGCGCTCGAAGCTGCGGGCGTCGACCACATCCAGTGGGACGTGATGGACGGTCAGTTCGTCCCGAACCTGACGTTCGGGCCGGATGTGATCGCGTCAGCGCGCTCGCACACGTCGCTGCCGTTCGAGGCGCACCTGATGGTCCACACGCCGGACGTGATGGCCAAGCAGTACATCGATGCCGGGTGTTCCCGGCTGATCGTCCACGCCGAAGCCTGCACGCATCTGCATCGGACGCTCGGCAACATCAACGAGCTCGGAGCGACGGCCGCCGTTGCGCTCAACCCCGCCACGCCGGCGTCCGCCGTGTCGCACGTGCTCGATCTGGTCGACATGGTGTTGGTGATGACGGTCAACCCCGGTTTCGGCGGGCAGGCCTACATCTCGACGATGGAACCCAAGATCGCCGAAGTGCGCTCGATGATCGACGGTGCAGGGTTGTCCGACACGGTCGACCTCGAGGTCGACGGCGGCATCGGACCGGCGACGATCGCTGGCGCCGCTGGTGCCGGTGCCAACGTCCTCATCGCCGGCAGTGCGCTGTATCGCGATCCCGAGGGCCTGGAACACGCGGTGACCGACCTCCGCTCCCGCGCCGAAGCCGCCCGTCCCGCCGCCTGACGCCGCACTCGCCCGCACCGATGAGCCGATCCCCCGCATCCGGGGCGTTCGCTCATCGCTGCGGGCAGCACGGCGGACTCAACGTTCACCGATGAGCCGATCCCCCGCATTCGGGGCGTTCGCTCATCGCTGCGGGCGGTACATGCCCCACATGTGGGGGCCGGTGGGGATGTCCCACTCGGATCGCACGTCGAATCCGTGGTGGCGGTAGTACGCGACGTTCTCGATCGTCTCGGTCTCGAGGTAGCACGGCAATCCGTCGGCATCGGCACGTTCGAACGTCGCCCGCATCAACTCGGCGCCGAGCCCCTGGCGCTGCCAGTCCGGGTGCGTCGCCAGGAGCTGCAGGTACCAGTGCGGCTCCGGCGGCGTGTTCGCCTCCATGATCGGACCGATGAGGGCGAACCGTTCGAGCCGGTCGGGCGGCGGCGGATCGACGGGCGGGTCGACGTCGAAGTCGACGTCGGGACGCCCTGGCGGGAGCCAGACCGCCAGCGCGGCGGCATCGTCGGTGCACCACACCTCGCCGAGTCCGACCCAACCGTGCATCGCTCCGCGGAACACCTCCCCGCCGGGCGCGAGGAAGACCTCGTCCTCCGGGTAGAGCCAGCGCATCACGGGATCGTCGATGAACGCCCGCATGGCGGTCACGCGCAGCCGCTGTTCGTCGCCGGATGTGGCACGACGAACCGTCACCGTGTTCTCGCAGTCGTGGTCGATGGTCGCATGTCCGAGTTCCTCTCGCTGGCCAGCGGTGTGATCGCCGCCGGCGCCGTGGTCACGGATCGTACGTGGATCGGTGCACCGCGCTGCGAGCGCTCGCACGGACCGGGTCTAGGGTCCGGCGCAACGTCAGACGATGAGGAGGCAATTCGATGGATCTGGGACTCACTGGCAAGCGTGTCCTCGTCACCGGGGCGAGCAAGGGGATCGGCAGAGCGATCGCCGATGCGTTCCTGGCCGAGGGAGCGAGGGTCATGATCTGCGCTCGGGACGAAGGCACCCTCTCGGCCACGGCGGAGGAACTCGGCCGGTCGGGCGAGGTGCACCACCGTCGCGCCGACATGGCGCTGCCTGATGACGTCACCGGACTCGTCGAGGAGACGGTCGCGACACTCGGTGGACTCGACGTCGTTGTCTCCAACGTGAGCGCGTTCGGCGGCGCGGACTTCACCTCGTCCTTCGACGTCGACATCCTGGCGGCCCAACTGTTGCTTCGTCACTCGCTCGATCAGATGACCGACCATGCCGACGCCAACATCGTCTGCATCGGCTCCCGGGCCGGTGGTGTGGGGATTCCGTGGATGCCCGCCTATGCCGCCGTCAAGGCAGCGACGGTGAGCATGGTGAAGTCGCTGGCGCTCGAGGTGGCCCGGCGAGGCATCCGAGCCAACGTCGTGTCGCCGGGCGACGTCAAGTTCCCGGGCGGCACATGGGAGCGCACCGAGACCGACAATCCCAAGCTCCACCAGGCGATCCTGCGCGAGAACCCCCTCCGCCGTTTCGGACGGCCCGAGGAGATCGCCGACGTCGTCGCGTTCGTCGCCAGCCCGCGAGCGAGCTTCATCACCGGCGCCAACATCTACGTGGACGGCGGCGCGTCCAAGCATCTCCAGCTCTGACCCGTCTCCTCCCCGAATTTCTGAGCCCTCGTTGCGCTGAGCGCAACGTCGGCTCAGAATTTCGGGGGTGGGACGATCAAAGTCTGTGACACCCGATCCGTACGATCGACAGCTGTGAGCATCACGGCGGCGGCAGTCCAACCCCACCAGGCGCTGGCCGCGCTCGCGAACGCGATCGCCGACGCGAAGACCGGCGATCCCCTCGCGCCCGTGACGGTCGCGGTGCCGACCAACACCTGCGGCGTCATGGCGCGCCGTGCATTGGGCCGCACCGGGGGCATCGCCGGCGTCGACATGGTCACCCTCAACCGACTCGCCGAGCTGGTCGCCGGCCCCGAGTTGGCCGAGGCGAAGCGGTCGCCGATGTCGACCCCGGTGATCGACCTCGCCGTCGGTGCAGTGCTGGCACGGAATCCAGGCCCGTTCCGTCCCGTCGCCTCGCACCCGTCCACCGTCGTCGCGTTGCGAGAGCTGCACAACGAGCTCCGACTCGCCGGCCCGGCAGCGATCTCAGCGCTCGAACAGCACTCCACCCGCGGCCGTCAGGCGGCCCGCATCAGCCGTGAGGTCACCGCCGACCTGGCCGCGAAGTGGTACGACGAGGCCGATCTCTACACGCACGCGACCGTGGCCGTCGATCACCATGCCCCCGCCGGGCTCCGACACCTGATCCTGTATCTCCCCCAGGAACTGTCCGGCGTGGCGCTCGAGTTCGTCCGCGCCCTGGGCCGCTCCACCGTGGTCCACGCAATCGTCCAGCTGACCGGACTCGCCGACGCCGACACCGACGCGGTGACCGTCCTCGACGCGCTCGGCGTGAGCGACGTGTCCCCCACGGTGCACGCCGACGCCTCCTCCCCGGCGACCCGTTCCGAGGGCACCCTCGGCGGCGGTCGGCCCGTGGCGATCGTGTCGACCACCGACGCCGACGACGAGGTACGCATCGCGATGCGCGAGGTGATCGCTGCGGCGCGGGCAGGGATCGCCTTCGAGCGGATCGCGGTCCTGTGGCCGAGCCACCGCCCGTACGCCCGGCTCGTCGAGCACCACCTCGACGTCGCCGAGATCCCGTGGAACGGTCGCCCCGGCACGACCACCAGCGAGCGGCTCGCCCCGCGCCTCGTGCTCGACCTGCTGGACGTCGACCGCCGGGGGCTGCGCCGACGCAGCGTGTTCGACCTGTTGGCCGATGTGCCCGCTCGCGACGCCGACGGTGTCTACCTGCCGACCGCGGAGTGGGAACGCGTCAGCCGTGAAGCGGGCGTCGCACGCGACGACGACTGGAATCGACGGCTCGGCGCCCTCAGCGACAACGAACGCTGGTCGGCCACGGCTGGGTCCCTGCAGCACTTCGTCGCCGACCTCCGCACGCAACTCGGGCACCCCGCCGAGCGTCGGCGCTGGTGGGACTGGGCGCAGTGGTGCACCGATCAGCTCGACCGGTGGCTCGGTCGCCACACCCTCGAGCGCCTGCCCGACCCGGAATACCGGGCATGGGAAGCCCTCACCCGGTCTCTCGATCGTCTCCGACATCTCGATCCCGTCGGCGAGCCCGTCACCCGACACCAGTTCCGATCGACGCTCGAAGCCGAACTCGACGCGTCGCCTCCGCGCCAAGGCCGGGTCGGCAACGGGGTGACGGTCGGCCCGTTGGCCGGGGCGGTGGGTCTCGACGTCGACGTGGTCATCGTCCTCGGCGCTGCCGAAGGCATGCTCCCGCCGACACCGACGAGCGACCCCCTGATCTCCGAGCACGACCGGGTGGCCGCCGGCCTGTCCACCTCCGATGCGCGCTCGGTCCGGCTGCATCGGTTGCTGCTGGCCGTGGTGTCCACCAGCGAGGTCACCCTGACCGTCCCTCGCGGCGACCTGCGAGCAACGAGTCGCCTGCAACCCTCCCGGTGGATCGCCTCCTGGCTCGACGACACCAGCGGGGCCGCCGACACCCCCATCGCCATCCACGACGTCGCCTCGCAGCACGCGGGACTCGAAACGACCGAGTTCCCCGCCAGCAGCGTCGAGCACCGTCTCCGAGGCCGGTACAACCACGTCCACTCCGGCGGCGACGTCAGCACCGCGGCCGGCGCCAGCGACGACGAGGTCCTGCGGCGCGGCATCGCCTGCACCGAGGCACGAGCGTCCGACGATCTGACCGTTTTCGACGGCGATCTCTCCGGCGTCGACGTGCCGCCGCTCGTCGATTCGGTGTCCCCGAGCCGACTCGAGACCTGGACCGCGTGTCCACACGCGTACTTCGTCCGCTACCTGCTCGGCGTTCGCCCGGTCGACGAGCCCGAGGACGACATCACCATCACCGCACTCGACCGCGGGTCCGCTCACCACGAGGCGCTCGATCTGTTCCACAAGGCCGTCATCGACGGAGCGCTGTCGCAACCGACCGCAGCCGGCTGGGCCGACGAGCACCGCGTGGCACTCGGCAGGTTCTTCGACGAGATCTGCGAGCGCACCGAGCGACGTGGACGCACGGGCCGCCCCGCCTTCTGGGCCGACGAACGCGATCGCATGCGAGCCGACCTGCTCGACTGGCTCGACCACGACTCCGAGCTCGTCGCCGCCCGGGGCTCCGAGGTGATCGCTTCGGAACAGCGCTTCGGCGCCGATGTCACCCTGTCACTCCTCGACGGCCGAACCCTCTCGATGCTGGGCTCGATCGACCGCGTCGACCGGACGGCGGACGGTTCGCTCGTCGTCACCGACCACAAGTCCGGCCGCAACAAGTTCAAGGCCATCTCCGAGGAGGACCCGACCGTCGGTGGAACGTTCTTCCAGCTTCCGAGCTATGCCGCAGCCGCCCGCACACTCCTCGGCGATGGTGGTGGCCGTGTGCACGCCGAGTACGGACTGCTCCGCAAGGGTGACTACGACCGTCCGGGGGTGACCTTCGACACCGAGGTCGACGAGCGAGTGACGGCCGTGCTGTCGAGCGTGGTCGACGGCATCGAGACCGGATACTTCCCGAATCGCCCCGAGCGCCCGGGCTGGCGCATGTTCATCAGCTGTGAGTACTGCGAGCCCGATCATCTGGGTACCGCGCCGCGTTGGGCCGAGTGGGATCGCAAGCGTCACGACCCCCGGTTGCATCGCTGGTTCGGTGACCCGGATGCGACCGAGAGCCCGGAGCCGGACCAGCCATGACCGACGACCAGCAACTCTCGCTCGACCTCTCCCCCGCCGCGCCGAGCGGCGCGACGGAGGCTCGTGCAGGTCACACGGTGTCCGCCAGCGACGCGCCAGCCGACCTCGCCGCTCCGCCGGACGAGGAGGCTCGGGTCCGGATCCGCACCGACCTCGACGCGACGCTGTTCGTCGAGGCGGGCGCAGGCGCAGGCAAGACCAGCTCGCTCGTGGCGCGCATCGTGAACCTCGTCGACGCAGGCATCCCGATCACCGGGGTCGCGGCGATCACGTTCACCGAGAAGGCCGCGGCGGAGCTCAGGACCCGAGTCCGTCAGGAACTCGAACGTCGAGGAACCGACCAGGCGCTCGACGCCGTCGACCGACTCGATCATGCCCCGATCGGCACGCTCCACGCGTTCGCACGTCGGATCCTGTTCGACTTCCCCATCGATGCGGGCCTGCCCCCAGGATTTCGGGTACTCGACGAACTCGAGAGTGCCCTCGCCTTCGAGGAGCAGTGGGACGACCTCCTCGATCGGCTCCTCGACGACCCCGACCCCGCTGGTGGCCCGATCGACGGGGGACGCACGCTGGTGGAACTGTGCGAGTTCGACGGCTTCGGCCTCGAGCGAGGAATGCGACGCATGGCCGAGGACTTCCGCTCGAACTGGGATCTGGTCGACGAACGCGTCTCGCTCGACGATCCCGGGCCGTTGCGTCTCGACGTCGATCGGCTGCTCGCCGTCGGTCGCGAGATCGCCGCGACCCCGGTCCCCGACGACGACCAACAGGTCAAGTTCGTCCGCTCGATGGCAGAGATGACGCACACGCTCGCGACCTCGTCGAGTCTGCGAACACGCTTGGAGACCATCGTGTCGATCGACACGTCGTACGGTCACTGGGGCGGCAACAAGCGGCACAAGGGCAGCAAGAGCAAGTGGACGACGGCGTTCGGCGTCGACGGACCCAGCCGACTGGAGCACCTGCAGGAGCTGCAGATCGACTTCGGCGAACTCGCCAGTGCTGCCCTCGACGACGTACGGCGCCACCGACGCATGCTGCTCGGGGCGATCCTTGGACGGTTCGTGCTCGACACCGCCGAGGAGCGAGCGCACGCCGGGCAACTCGAGTTCCACGACCTCCTCGTGCTCGCTCGCCGGCTGCTGGCGACGCGGCCCGAGATCAGATCGGTCCTGCACGACCGGTACCCGCGCATCCTGCTCGACGAGTTCCAGGACACCGACCCGATCCAGCTCGAAATCGCGGTCCGGCTCACCGCCGATCCCGACGATGCCGCCCAGACCGCTGGTGCTGGGTCCTCGTGGCGGGATCTGACGCCCGTGCCAGGGCGACTGTTCATCGTCGGCGACCCGAAACAGTCGATCTACCGCTTCCGGCGGGCGGACATCGCGCAGTACCTGCGTGCCGCCGACCAGGTCGGCGCCGACCAGGTGACGTTGTCGGCGAACTTCCGCTCCACACGCGCGGTGATCGACTTCACCAACGACGTCTTCAGTCGGCTCATCGTCCATGAACCCGACGCGCAGCCCGCCTTCGGTCCCCTCGATGCGTGCCGAGCTCCCTCGCTGCTCGATCACGGCACGGTCACCGTGCTCGGTGCCGAACGCCATGACGACCTCTCCCCCAACAAGCGGATCGGGGATGTCGGATCCGCCGACCTGCTGCGCGGTCGCGAAGCCCACGACGTCGCCGCCGCCGTGTCGACGGCGCTGGCCGAGGGCTGGCCAGTGGTCGACGAGGCCACCAAGGAGCTTCGCCCCTGCCGACCCGGTGACATCTGCATCCTGTTGCCGACCCGCATCTCGCTCCCTGCGCTCGAGAGCGAACTGCGCGCTGCCGACGTGGCGTATCGGGCAGAGAACTCCTCCGTCGTCTACGCGACAGTCGAAGTCCGCAACCTGCTGCTGACGCTGCGGGCCGCCGACGACCCCACCGATGCCCTCGCCCTGATCGCTGCGCTGCGCAGCCCGCTCTATGGATGCAGTGACGTCGATCTGTACGAGTGGGCGCGGGCGAAGGGCACCTGGAACCTCTGGTCCGCACCGCCCCCGTCGATGGCGGAGCACGTCGTCGCTCAATCGATCGCTCACGTTCGGTCGCTGGCGGAGCGCATCGGCTGGACCACGCCCGCCGACCTGCTCGCGGCCATCGCCGACGAACGACGCTTGTTCGATCTGGCGCTGCTCGGCAGCGACAGCCGCGACGTGTGGCGTCGAGTTCGATACGTCATCGAACAGGCCCGGGCCTGGGCCGACGCCGGCGGCCATGGCGTCCGCCGGTATCTGCAATGGGCCAGGTTGCAGGCGTCGGAGAGCCGAGTCGCCGACACGATCCTGCCCGAGAACGACCACGACGCCGTCCGGGTGATGACCGTGCACGCAGCGAAGGGTCTGGAGTTCCCGATCACGATCGTGGCGGGTCTCACGACCAAGCCCAAGCCATCGACCAGCAACGGTGTGGTCTGGGCGAACGACACGTGGATGCTCGCCGGCAAGGGCGACGACGGCGTCTTCGATGCCCAACAGCCGATCGACGAGCAGATGGGCGACGCCGAACGGCGGCGGCTGCTCTACGTGGCGTGCACTCGCGCCGTCGACCACCTGGTCGTCTCGACGCATCGAGGGGTTCCGCCCAAGCGCAACGCCGACGGCGATGACTGGCGTTCCATGACGTCAGCGGAACTGCTGCACGCCGCAGGCGCTGCGGAACCGACGTCCGGCGCCCGACCCGGCGATGTCGAGATCCACCCGGCGAGCCCGGTGGCGACGTCGGGCGTCGACCTCCCGTGGGCCGACGCGACCGCATGGGACGTCGAACGCCAACGGGTGCTGCGGACGGCTTCTCGACGCACCGGGATCGCCGCGACCAGGTTGTCGGAGGAGCTGCGAGCGGTGAGCGAACGCGACGCGACCGACGACCCAGGTCTCGACAAGCGCCCGGTCAACGTCGAACTCCCGCCGTGGCAGCGCGGCCGGTATGGCACGAGCATCGGGCGCGCGGTGCACGGAGTCCTGCAGTTCTGCGATCTGTCCGACGGCAACGACATCGACAACCTGGCGCGAGCCCAATGTGCTGCCGAGGGTGTCATCGGCCTCGAGGGACGAGTCGCCGGGCTCGCCCGCTCCGCGCTCAGCACCCCGATCGTGCGCAGCGTCGTCGCCGGTGCCGATCACTGGCGCGAGCTCTTCGTCGCGGCACCCGTCGGCGACCGGGTGCTGGAGGGCTACGTCGACCTGCTCGTGCGGACCCCCGATGGGCTCGTCATCGTCGACTACAAGACCGACCAGTGGTCGGGCCCTGCCCAGACCGCCGAACGTGTCGGCCGCTATCGAATGCAGCTCGCGGCGTACGGCGCGGCGTTGTCGACGGCACTCGGTGAAGCGATCGTCGGCGGACTCCTCGTTCGCTGCGTCCACGACGGACCCGCCGAGCAGATCGAGATCGAACAGTGGGCGGCAGCCCTCGACGAGGTGCGTCTCGCGGTGAGCTGAGTCGCTACGCGTTCGACGAGACGTCGACCGGCGCGTCGTCCCGTCCGGTTGGGCCAGCGGCGTCGCCATGACGGCGAACGCGCACGACTCGATGATCGGGCACCGGCGTCACCGCGGCGCGACCCAACTGCATCACGCCGCGCAGCGCCAGACCGCCGAAGACCTTCAGCACCACGAGGGCGAGCAACGCCGCGAACACGATCGCTGCCGGAACCGCGACCGTGGCAAGCAGCAGGCGACGGTCATCGAGGAGCAGGCTCATCACCCCGGAGTCGACGCTGCTGCCATCGACCTCGAGCGTCCGCACGGGGTCATCGATCCGAGGACACGCCACGGCGACGTCATCGACGCCGACCACGTCATTGCCCCCGAAGGTCGGCTCCACCGGACGGACCGTCGAGGAGAGCGCCCCGTAGGTCGAGTCGTAGCCCGCGCCGATCAGGTACTGGTGGTCGACGTCGAGGAACCGGTAGTCATCGCCGTACCGCACGTCGATCAGTCCGTCGATCGCCCAGGGGCTCGCGGAACCCGCACGCAGCTGGTCGATGCGGAACCGGACGGTCTGGGTGACGTCGTCCTTGCCGACCATCGTCCCGACGAACGCGACCGCGGCCGGGTCGGGCTGCGGGCACCCGGCGGGCACCGGGATGAGCGAATCTGTGGCCGTCGCCGGCACGGTCGGGGCGGGCGCCTGCGTCACGGGAGGCGCATCGGGCGGCGCCGCATGGCCCGTTCCGGAGAGCCCGAGGGTGATCGGAACTGCCAGCGCGCATCCCCACAGCGCACCTCGCATGATCCGGGTCTTCACGGTCGCAAGGCTAACGAGTGCGGTGTTGGTGTGAGCGGCAGGCCGCCGTGCTCAGTGTCCGGCCGAGCCGGTGCCCGTTGTCGATTCGTGCAGTCGAGCGGCGTGGCGGTTGAGACCGACCAGCTCCGCGGTGATGCCGCGCTCGGCGAACTTGGCGACAACCGCGTCGAGAGCGACCACGGCGGAGGTGTCCCAGACGCGAGCGTTGCTCAAGTCGATCTCGACGCGATCGACCTTGACGGCGTCGTAGTCGAACGAGTGGACCAGATCGTTGGTGGACGCGAAGAACAGCTGTCCGCTGACGTCGTACAACCGCTCGACGTTGTCCGGGTCGACCACACTGGTCACGTTGACCACGTGGGACACGTGACGCACGAAGAACACCGCTGAGAGCACGACGCCGGCGCCGACGCCGTAGGCCAGGTTGTGGGTCACGACGGTGATACCGACGGTGACCAGCATCACGACGGTCTCCGGCACGGGCATCCGTCGCAGCGTCGCCGGGGCCACGCTGTGCCAGTTGAACGTCCCGATCGAGACCATGATCATCACGGCGACGAGCGCGCCCATCGGGATCTGGGCGACGAAACCGCCGAACGCCAGGATGAGCACGAGGAGCAGGACGCCCGACGCGAGCGTCGAGAGTCGGGTGCGGCCGCCGGTCTTGTGGTTGATCATCGACTGGCCGATCATGGCGCAACCGGCCATGCCACCGAGGAAGCCGGTGGCGACGTTGGCGACGCCCTGGCCACGCGACTCGCGGTTCTTGTCGGAATCGGTGTCGGTCATGTCGTCGAGCAACTGTGCCGTCAGCAGCGACTCCAACAGTCCGACGAGCGCGAGGGTGATCGAGAACGGCAAGATGATCTTCAGGGTCTCGAAGCCGTAGGGAACGTCGGGCAGCCCGGGCACCGGCAAGGAGTCGGGCAGCGCACCCATGTCGCCGACCGTCGGAAGTTCGAGACCGAGCGTGATCGCTGCCACCGCCAGCAGCACGATCGCCACGAGCGGCGACGGCACGATCTTGGTGATGTACGGCAACCCGTAGATGACGACGAGGCCGAGTGCGATGAACAGCAGGTTGATGCCGAACTCGCTGGAGTCGGCGTCATCGCCATTGAGCAGGATGTGTGGGATCTGCGCCGCGAAGATCAGGATCGCCAACGCATTGACGAAGCCGGTCATCACGGTACGCGGAATGAAGCGCATCAGGCTGCCGACGCCGAGGTAGCCGAAGCCCACTTGCAGGATGCCGGCGAGCACGGTCGCCGCGAAGAGGTAACCGACGCCATAGTCCTCGACGAGCGGCACGATGACGAGCGCCATCGCCCCCGTGGCGGCGGAGATCATGCCCGGACGTCCACCGGAGAAGGAGATGATGATCGCGATCGAGAACGACGCGTACAACCCGACCTTCGGGTCGACGCCGGCGATGATCGAGAACGAGATCGCCTCGGGGATGAGTGCGAGCGCGACGACGAGGCCGGCGAGCAGGTTCGTCTTGGGGTCGGTCAGCCATTCGCTGCGACCGCCGGGGAGCCAGCCGCGGCGCGGCTGGGTGGACATTGCTGTAGACATCGAGTACCTCGTGGAATCGGCGTGTGACGCCGCTTCAACACTGGCGCTCAGTGATGCCAGGTTAGAGGGTGACCGTCTCCGGCACGGGTATCCCGACAGGTGTCACACACAAGCGCACAAGCGGTCCGTCATCGGCCCTCGAAGACCGGGTCGCGCTTCTCGACGAAGGCCTTGATGGCCTCGACCGTGTCCTTGGTGCCGAAGTTGACGGTCTGTGAGAGACCCTCGTCGTCGAGTGCCTCCTCGAGCGTGACGGCGAGCGAGTTGTTGAGGAGGCGCTTGCTCATCGCCAGAGCGATCGGCGGTCCGCCTGCGAGCCGCGTGGCCCACTCGTCGACGAACGCGTCGAGTTCGTCGTCGGGCAGCACCCGGTTGACGAGCCCCATCGACGATGCCGTGTCGGCGTCGATGATCTCCGCCAGGAGGGCGAGTTCCTTGGCTCGATGCATCCCGACCAGGCGCGGCAGGAGCCATGACCCACCGAAGTCGAGACTCAGGCCCCGCTTGGCGAAGATCTCCGAGAACCGGGCGTCCTCCCCCGCGACGATGAGGTCACACGACAACGCCATGTTCATTCCGGCGCCAACTGCGACGCCGCGCACCTTGGCCACGGTCGGCTGTGGGATTCGGTGCAGCGCGAGACAGACGTCGGTGATGTGACGCATCGCGGTCAGCTGGTGCGGACGCGGTGCATCGTCGGCGCCCGCCCACAGGTCGGCGCCCGAGCAGAAGTTGCCGCCCGCGCCGGTGAGCACCACCGCGCGATCACTCGGGGTCTCGGCGATCGATCGGAACTCCGCGAGCAGCTCGTTCCACATCGCCGCGTCGGCGGCGTTCTTCTTCTCGGGTCGGCGCAGCGTGATCGTGACCACCCCATCAGCACGTTCGACGGTGATGGATTCCAGTTCACGGGTGTCGGAGGGCATGCGGGCGACGATACTGAGCCCCATGGGATACAACCCGTACCGGAAGTTCACGGCGAAGCCGTCCGACTACGTCCTGGTGGCCGCCGCCGTGCTCGTCGCCGCCGCCCTCCTCGTCTGGACCGTCGCCGGCTGAACCGTTACATCAGGGGTCAGACCCCATTTGTAACGCCCAGGGTCCGTTCCCATCAGAAGGCATCTTCGATCAGGTCGAGGTCGGTGCCGGTGATCGCGACGACGTCGAAGCGCACGCGAGGCGTCGACCGTTCGTGCTCACGGAGCCATTCGACGGCCAGTTGACGAATCCGGCGCTGCTTCGCAACCGTCACCGCCGCGGCAGCGGGGCCGAAGTCGGCGGTGCGGCGAGCCTTCACCTCGCTGAACACGATGACATCGCCGATCCCGACGACGAGGTCGAGCTCGCCGGTGCGCGATCGCCAGTTGCGGTCGAGGATCACGTAGCCACATCGCAGGTAGTGCGCAGCAGCGAGGTCCTCACCCCACTGACCGCGGGCGCGCTTGGACAGATCTGGGACGGGCTTGGGACGGGCAGACATCGGCAACCTCCAACAAGATGGTGGGAGGGGCCGGGAGCCCGAGGGGGATGCGCTGACGCATCCGATGTGCGACGGCGGGCGACGCCCGCCTGGCGATCAGAAGTCGCGCTTCTCGCGGATCTTGGCGGCCTTGCCCTTGCGGTCCCGCAAGTAGTAGAGCTTCGCACGACGCACGTCGCCGCGCTTCACGACCTCGATCTTCTGGACCGTGGGTGCGTGCAGCGGGAAGGTGCGCTCGACGCCGACGCCGTAGCTGAGCTTGCGGACCGTGTAGGTCTCCTGCAGCCCGCCGCCCTGACGGCCGATGACGTCGCCTTGGAACACCTGGATGCGCTCCTTGCCGCCCTCGACGACGCGCACGTGCACCTTGAGCTCGTCACCCGCCTGGAACTCGGGGATGTCGGTGCGGATCGAATCGTTGTCGATGAGGTCAGTGGCTTTCATGGCGATCTACCTGCGTTGTCGGGGCTGCGTGTCTGAGTGCGAGCCGGATGGCCGTTGCGAATTCATGGGCCTGATCACGGACGCAGACTCGCGCCGATGGGGCCCGTCAATGATACGGGATGGGAGGGAACTCTTCCAACAGTCGCGCGTCATCCGTTTGGAGACCCCCGATCGCCTCGATGAGGTCCGGACGGTCGCGGAGGGTGCGATGCAGCCGTTGGGCGCGACGCCACCGCTCGATTCGGGCGTGGTCGCCACTGCGCAACACGTCGGGAACCGACCAGCCGCGAAACTCCGCGGGGCGCGTGTACTGGGGCTCCTCGAGCAGTCCTGACTCGCCGAAACTCTCGGTCACCGGGCTCGACGCGTTGCCCATCGCGCCGTCACGGAGCCGGGTCACGGCCTCGACCACGAGACACGCGGCGACTTCTCCGCCGCTGAGGACGACGTCGCCGACGCTGATCTCCCCGTCGACGAGATGCTCACGCACACGATGGTCGACGCCCTCGTACCGTCCGCACAGCAGGCTGAACCCGTCGCCGGCAGCCAACTCGTCGGCCAGCGACTGATCGAATCGACGACCGCCGGGGCCGAGGAGGAACAGCGGCCGTGGCGGTTCAGCGGCCTCGACCGCGTCGAAGATCGGCTCGGCCTTCATGACCATGCCCGCCCCACCACCGAACGGCGAGTCGTCCACCGTGCGGTGCACGTCGGTGGCCTGGTCACGGATGTCGTGGCAGCGCAGGTCGAGCAGTCCGTCACGTCGAGCCTTGCCGAGCAGACTCTCGGCGCAGAACGTGTCGACGAGTGACGGGAAGAGCGAGAAGACGTCGATCCGCAGCGTGCTCGCGGCGCCCATCAGGCGTCCAGGTCGAACAGACCGTCGGGGGTGTCCACGCTGATCACGCCATCGGTGATCGACAGCACGAAGTTCGTCGGCACGAGCGCACCGGAATCGAGTTCCAGGAGATCCGCGGCCGGATTCGCGAGCACGGAGACGCATGCGCCGCGATCGGTGCCGTCGGTCTCGACGACGCGGCACCCGATCATCTCGTGCACCCAGAGTGCATCAGGATCCTCCAGCGGTCGTCCGTGGAGGAGCTGGTTCGCATACTTCTCCGCCGCGGTGCGGTCGGGAATCTGGGCGAACTTCACGACACGTCGACCGTTCGAGGCGACTCGAGCAGACTCGACCACGAGCGTGAGATCGCCGGCGATCAACTCGGCGCCAGGCGCGACGCGGGCGTCGGAATCGGAGATCAGTTGGACGAACACTTCGCCGCGAAGCCCGTGGGCGCGACGAATGTGACCGACTTCGAGGAGCTCGTCGCCGGGCACGGGAGGTGCTCAGTCGTCGAGGAATTCGATGTCGATGTCGACATCGTCTTTGCTCGCAGCGGCGCGTGCCACGGTGCGAATGCTCGAGGCGGTCCGGCCGCGACGGCCGATCACGCGACCGAGGTCACCTTCGCCAACGCGCACGTTGAGCGTGAGGCGGCGTCCGGAGTCGTCGGTCTCGACGGTCACGGCATCGGGATCGTCGACGATCGACTTCACGATGTGGGTGAGGACGGCGACGGCGGTCGGAGCCTGCTCGTCGGTCTCCTCGATGGCGGTGTCGGTGTCGACGTCGCTCACTTGGATGCCTTGGCAGCGTCGAACTGCTCCATGGCTCCCGAGATCTTCAGGAGCTTGGCGACCCGCTCGGTCGGCTGAGCGCCTTCGTCGAGCCACTTGACGGCCTTGTCGTTGTCGACGGTCAGCACCGACGGGTCCTGACGGGGGTCGTAGTGACCGAGAATCTCGATGAAACGGCCATCACGCGGCGAACGCGCGTCGGCCGCGACGATCCGATACTGCGGCTGCTTCTTCTTGCCGATGCGGGTGAGGCGCAACTTGACTGCCATGGGAAATCGATACTCCTGGGTGCAAATGAGAACGTCGCAAGGCTAGCGGAACCGCGCCCGAAACCGTTCTGGTTGATGTGACAGATGGTGCCAGGCACGATCTGTCACCTCGATGGATCAGCGGGGGATGCCGGGGATCCCTGGCATGTTCGGCATGCCGGGGAGGCCGGGGATGTCCATTCCCTGGCCAGCATTGGGATCGAGCAGGCCCGGGGGCAATCCCCGACCGGCCTTCGGACCCGATCCCTTGCGGCCCTTCTTGCCCTTCTTGCCGGACTTGCCCGGCTTCGAGCCGGCCATCCCCATCTTCTTCATCATCTTCTGCATCTCGCCGAACTGCTTGACGAGACGGTTGACGTCGCCGACCTGCGTGCCCGACCCCGTCGCGATGCGCTGACGTCGACTGCCGTTGATGATCACCGGCTGGGCACGCTCCTCGGGGGTCATCGAGCGGATGATCGCCTCGATGGGCTTCAGGTCGTCATCGTCGATCTTGGCGCCCTTGAGTTCCTTGGGCATGCCCGGCATCATCCCCATCAGATTGCCGAGTGAGCCCATCTTCTTGAGCTGCTGCATCTGGTCGAGGAAGTCGTCGAGCGTGAACTGCCCCTCCATGAGCTTGGCGGCTGCCTGTTCGGCCTGCTCGGCCTCGAACGCCTGCTCGGCCTGCTCGATGAGGGTGAGCATGTCGCCCATGCCGAGAATTCGACCGGCCATGCGGTCGGGGTGGAACTGCTCGAACTCGTTGAGCTTCTCCCCGGTCGAGGCGAACGCGATCGGCCGTCCGATGACCTCCTTGACCGACAACGCCGCGCCACCGCGGGCGTCGCCGTCCATCTTCGACATGATCACGCCGTCGATCTGGAGCGTCTGGTGGAACGCTTCCGCGGTCTGCACGGCGTCCTGACCGGTCATCGCGTCGACGACGAGGAACGTGTAGTCGGGTGACACGGTGGCAGAGATCTGACGGACCTGCTCCATCATCTCGGCGTCGATCGACAAGCGACCGGCGGTGTCGACGATGACCACGTCGCGTCCGAGTCGCTTGGCTTCCTCGAGACCCGCGGCCGAGGCCCGCACCGGATCGGACGGATCGGAGAAGACCGGGACGTCGATCTGACGGCCGAGCGTGCGGAGCTGCTCGACGGCAGCCGGCCGCTGCAGGTCGGCTCCGACGAGGAGCGGCTGGCGGCCCTGCGCCTTGAACCAAGAGGCGAGCTTGGCGGAGTTGGTCGTCTTGCCCGAGCCCTGGAGGCCGGCCATCAGCACGACGGTCGGCGGCTTGGACGCGTAGGTGATCGCGAGCGTCTCGCCGCCGAGGGCGCGTGTCAGCTCGTCGTTGACGGCCTTGACGACCTGCTGTGCCGGGTCGAGCGCACCTGATCGCGTGGCACCGATGGCGGATTCGCGGATCCGGTTGCAGAGCGACCGGACGACGGTGACGTTGACATCGGCTTCGAGGAGCGCCGTGCGGATCTCCTTCATCACCGCATCGACGTCGGCCTCCGTGAGGCGGCCCTTGCCACGGATCTTCTTGACGATGCCTTCGAGTCGGGTGGAGAGATTGTCGAACATCAGACCCCCGAGGCTAGCGAACCACTACTTGCGCGAGACTGCCTTGCCTAGTTGCGCGGGACTTCGTTCCAGGGCACGAGCTTGTCGACGCGTGGCTCGCCGGGCAGGCCGAGGACCTGTTCACCGATGATGTTGCGCAGGATCTCCGATGTGCCGCCCTCGATCGAGTTCGCACGGACACGGAGAAATTGGTACCCGGTGCCGTGCTCGCCACCACCGCCGAGGTCGACTTCGCCAGGACGCCGGAACGTGTAGTCGTAGCCGACCATGCCGTCGGCCCCCATCAGGTCGATGCAGAACGAGTACAGGCCCTTGTTGAGCTCGGAGAAGGCCAGCTTGGCGATCGACATCTCCGGCCCCGGGTTGCCGGCCTTGGCGTTCTCGCCGGCGCGACGGTTGGTGAGTCGGTTGACCTCGGCCTGGCTCCACCAGCGCATCAGGGTGTCCTTCAGCGCCGGCGACTGCTCGGAGGGGTCCAGCTCGTTCCAGAGTGCGACGGCGTCGTTCGCTGCACCACCACGCCGGGCGACGGAGCCGCTGCCTGCACCGCCGCCGGTTCCGATCGCGTTGCGCTCGTTCATCAGCGTCGTGAGGCTCGCCCGCCAACCCTCGCCGACGTCACCGACGCGGAACGCGTCGGGGATGCGCACGTCGGTCATGTAGACCTCGTTGAACTCGGCCTCACCCGTGATTTGACGCAGCGGTCGAACCTCGACGCCCTCGGCCTTCATGTCGAGGGCGAAGTAGGTCATGCCCTTGTGCTTGGGCGCCTCGGGATCGGTGCGGGTCACCAACATGCCGAAGTCGGCGACGTGGGCGAGGGTGTTCCACACCTTCTGGCCGTTGACGATCCACTCGTCGCCGTCGCGCACGGCCTTGCAGGCCAGGCCAGCGAAGTCGGAGCCGGCACCCGGCTCGGAGAACAGCTGGCACCAGACCTCTTCTCCCGTGAACATGGGGCGCAGGAACCGCTCCTTGACCTCGGGGCTGCCGTGCGTGGCGATCGTCGGCCCGGCGAGGGCCATGAAGAAAGTGCCCGGGTTGGTTGGCTTGGCGCCTGCCTCCTTGAGGCGGGACTCGACGATCTTGTTGAGTTCCGGACGCACTCCGAGGCCGCCGTCGCCCTTGGCGAAGTGCACCCACGCGAGTCCGGCGTCGTAGCGGGCGCCGCGGAACTCGACGTTGTCCATGGTCGCGGGATCGTTCGCTGCGAGCAGCGCATCGATCGCGTCGTTGACCAGCTGAGTGTCTGGGTCGTTGCTGGCGCGCGTCTCGGTCGAAGTCATGGCGACATTCTGCCAATCCACTCCCCCACCCTCCGAATCGCGCGCTCCGCCACGTTCCTCCCGAAATGGTGCGCGTTCGTGACGCCTGGCGTCGCGAACCCGGAACTGTTCGGGGTGGGGGTGCGGACGGGTGGGTCAGGTGGACTGGAAGAGCGCCGAGACGAACTCGGCGGGGTCGAACGGGATCAGATCCTCGATCGTCTCGCCGATGCCGACCAGCTTCACCGGGATCCCGAGTTCGGTCTCGATCGCGAACACGATCCCGCCCTTGGCCGAACCGTCGAGCTTGCTGAGCACGACACCGGTGACATCGGTCGCTTCACGGAACTCGCGCGCCTGAGTGAGCCCGTTCTGACCGGTCGTGGCATCGATGACCAGCAGGGTCTCGGTGACGCGACCCGTGCCCTTCTCCGCGACCCGACGAACCTTGCGAAGCTCCTCCATCAGGTTCGACTTGGTGTGCAGACGCCCCGCGGTGTCCGCCATCACGAGGTCGATCCCCCGCGCGGCTGCACGTTCGACGCCGTCGAAGATCACCGCGCTCGGGTCGCCTCCCTCTGCGCCGCGCACGAGCTCCGAGCCAGAGCGTTCCGCCCACGTGCCGAGCTGTTCCGCAGCCGCGGCACGGAACGTGTCGCCTGCCGCCAACAGCACCGTGCGACCCTCGCGCACCTGCTGATTGGACAGCTTGCCGATCGTCGTGGTCTTGCCGACACCGTTGACACCGACGAACATCCACACGTTCGGGCTGCCCGGCTCACTCGGCTCGAAGGTCAGCGATCGATCGGAATCGGCGAGGCGCGAGACCATCTCGGCCTCCAACGCATCGAGGAGTCCTTGCGGCTCGGTGATCTCCTTGGCAGCGACCTTCTCCCGGAGTCCGTCGAGCAGCTCCGTCGTGACGCCGACGCCGACGTCGGCACGCAACAGCGCCTCCTCGAGCTCGTCGAAGCTCTCCTCGGTGATGCCGGTACGACCGAGAACGCCAGCGAATGCCCCCGTGAATGTCGAACGGGCCTTCGCCAGTCGGTCGCGCAGCGACGCAGGCTTGACCGGCTCGGGCTCGACCTCCGGTTCGACGATCTCGGCCGGTCGCTCATCGACGAGCGTGTCGGTCGATGCGTCACCGTCCTTCGGAGGCGGCGCGGCCGGGCGTGTCCGGGGAGTCGTCGGGGCGGCGGGGCGAGCGGCGTTGCGTCGGTTGAGGACGACAACACCGATCCCGAACACGACCACCAGGACGGCAAGGATCAGAAATATGACTTCGAGTCCCATCGGCGGCGACGCTACCCGCCAATCGACGCCGACGGAATTGGAGCCCAGCGGATTCAGGATGCCGGCGAGGACGCGGTGACGCGTTCGGTGACGACCTTGCTCGAGCCACCCGGTTGCATGCTCACGCCCAGCAGGCTGTCGCCGGCTTCCATCGTGCGCTTCTGGTGCGACACCACGATCAACTGCGCGTCCTTGCGGAATTCCTGGATCAGACCCAGGAATCGGTGCAGGTTCACGTCGTCGAGCGCCGCTTCGACCTCGTCCATCACGTAGAACGGTGACGGCCGCGAACGGAACACGGCGAACAGGTACGCCAAGGCCGTGAGACTGCGCTCGCCGCCCGACAGCAGCGAGAGCTTCTTGACGTTCTTGCCGCTCGGCTTGGCCTCGACCTCGATGCCGGTGTTCAACATGTCGTCAGGGCTCGTCAGCTTGAGCTTGCCGACGCCGCCGGGGAACAACAGCGCGAAGAGCTTCGTGAAGTTCTCGCTGACGTCGTTGAAGGCCGACGTGAACACGCTCTGGATCTCTGCATCGACGGCAGCGATCACGCGGGAGAGCTCGCGTCGGGTGGAGCGGACGTCTTCGAGCTGCGTCTCGAGGAACGTGTGGCGGGTGGTGAGTTCGTTGAACTCCTCCAGGGCCAGTGGGTTGATCGGACCGAGCAGGCGCAGCTCGCGCTCGAGCTCGCGGACCCGTCCGGCAGGTGTGGCCCCCTCGGGGAGCTCGGGCATCGGTGCCGCTTCGGCCACCGACGGCTCGATGTCGAGGTCGCGCCGCAATGTCTCGACGGCTGTCTCGAGTCGCAGCTTGGCCTCGGCCTCGCCGAGCTCGGCCTGGCGGGCGCGCTCGCGTGACGCATCGAGCTGCTGTTCCTTCGCAGCGCGCTCCCGACGGTGTTGGTCGAGCTCGGTCGTGAGGCCACGGACCGCGTCGCTCTGTCGGCGGCGCTGCTCGACGAGATCGGTGTGCAGCACCTCGACGACCTCGCGGTGCGTGGACACGAGCGCCGACAGCCGGTCGATCGCGCCGATGTCGCGTTCGATCTTCACCCGCTGCCCTTCTGCTGCGATTCGCGCTTCGGCATCCGCGGCGAGGCGCCGTTCGGTCTCCTCGATGCGGCGTTCGAGAATCTGCTGGCGCTCGTTGAGCCCTGCGTTGCGGACCTCGAGGTCCTTGCGGCGCGACGCGAGCACCGCGGCTCGTGATTCCAGCTCGGCGCGCATCTCGCCACGGGCACGGGCTGCGTCCGCCTCGGCGGTCTCGTCGGACTCCAACGCCGGAAGCAGCGCATCGAGCTCAGCGATGCGGAGCTCCTCACGGGTCAGGTTCTCGGTGGCATCGGCGAGCGACCGTTCGATGTTCTCGAGTTCGGCCTCGACCTCTCGGAGCTCACGCTGGGATCGGGCCAAGCCCTCGGAGGCAGCGGAGAACTGGGCGTCGTTGGCGTCGAGCTTCCGTGCCAACTCACGCTCGGCAGAGCGGGCCGCTTGCAACGAGCGATCGGCAGCAGCGACGGCTTCGGTCGCCTGACCCAGCGCATCGGCTGCCGCCTGCGACTTGTCGACCGCGTCGTCGAGCGCTGCCGCCGTCGCTCCGCTCCCGGCTGCCCCGACGCGCCAACCGCTCGCGCCGAACCGGTCGCCGCCGACCGTGACCACCACAGCGTCGGGATGTGCGAGCGCAGCATCGACGGCCGCGGTCACGTCGGCAACGCGCACCGCCGCCCCGAGCAGCCCGTCGAGCAGTACGTCGACACCGGGTCGCGACGACCTGGCGTGCGGTCGCACCGCATCGCCCACGGTCGGCCGGGGCGGACTCGCTGGGCGAGTGCCGAGCGCGAGGACCGCGCCGCTCGTGTCGGAGCTGTGCAGCGCGTCGAGCGCCCGACGGCCGGCCGACGGGTCGTCGACGACGACCGCCGTCAGGGATTCTCCGAGCGCAGCTTCGACGGCGGGTTCCCAACCGGTGTCGATCTCGATCAGGTCGAGCAACGTGCCGAGCACACCATCGATGCCAGCCAGGCGTTCGGCGCCTGCTCGGGCGCGAGCTGCATCGAGTGCGAGTTCGAGGGCCTCGACGCGGGCCGCCCAGCGTGAGGCCTCCTCGGCTGCGTCGTTGCGCATCGACTGCCGCGCTTCGAACGCGGACTCCGCCTCGGCACGCGCCAGTTCGGCCGCTTCGACCTCGGCGACCAACGGCTCTTCGACGGCTCCGGCCTCGTCGCACTCCGTTCGGAATCGGACGATGCTCTCGGCGCTGGCATCGCGCCGCGCCGTGAGCGACTCGAGCCGTTCGCGGAATCGACGAAGATCTCCCCCCGACCGCTCCGCCGCGGCCCGTACCGAACGCAGTTCGCCACGCACCTCCGCCGCTGCGCTCGCCGCCTGGGAACCGGTCTGGTCCGAACCGACCGCCTCGAGCACCTTGGCGCGCTCGTCACGAAAGCTCTCCTCGTCGGCGAGGAGCAGCTCGGCGGCGGGCTCGATCTCGGCGAGTTCGGCGACCACGGCCTCGAGTTCGGTGCGGAACTTGGCTCCGTCGGCCTCGAGGTTGGCGACGACACCGGCGTCGAGCAGCTGTCCCTTGTCGCGCTCGAGCGAGCGACGGCGCTCGACCAGAAGGGCGCTGAGACCACGAGCGCGTTCGCGTAGTTGCTCGACGCGAACCAGACGGTCGCTGACGTCGCTCTCGCCACGTGCGGACAGCTGCGCCTCGATTGCCATCACCTGGGTGTCGAGGGTCGCGAGTGCCGATTTCAGTTCCGACTCGGCGCTCGCGCTCTCGAGGCGTGTCACGGCGAGCGCTTCGAGCTTGGCGCGCCAGGACGCGATCTCGCGGCCGGCGACGAAGGTCTTCACTTCGGCCAGCTCGGTGATCAGCGAACCGTGCCGTTCAGCGGCCTTGGCCTGGCGTTCGAGCGGGCGGAGCTGGCGTCGCACCTCACGCAACAGGTCCTGTACACGCAGCAGGTTCGCCTCGGTGGCGTCGAGCCTGCGCTCCGCTTTCTCCTTGCGCTTGCGGAACTTGAGGACGCCGGCGGCCTCCTCGATGATCGCCCGCCGGTCCTCGGGGCGTGCGTTCAGCACCGCGTCGATCTGCCCCTGACTGACGATCACGTGCTGTTGCCGTCCGACGCCCGCATCGGAGAGCAACTCCTGCACGTCGAGCAGGCGACACGGCACCCCATTGATCGCATATTCGGAGTCGCCGGACCGGAAGAGCACCCGCGTGACGGTGATCTCGCTCAGTTCGACGCCGAGCGTGCCGTCGGAGTTGTCGATCGTGATGCTCACCTCGGCACGGCCGAGCGCCGGTCTCGACGCGGTGCCCGCGAAGATCACGTCGTCCATCTTCTGACTGCGCACGGCCTTGGGGGCCTGGGCGCCGAGCACCCACGCGATGGCGTCGACGACGTTGGACTTTCCGGAGCCGTTCGGCCCGACCACCACGGTCACTCCGGGTTCGAGGAGCATCGTGGTGCTGTCGGCGAACGACTTGAACCCCTTGAGGTTGAGACTCTTCAAGAACACAGCACGACGAAACTACAGCCATTGTCTCGGCCTCACCGCGATTCTGTGGTGGGGAACTGCTGGTCGGCCTCGACGCCAGGCTCGTCGCTGGCGCTTCCCTCGCCGGCCGCGCCGCCATGTCGGGCCGCCGGTCGCTGCCGTTGCCTACTTCTGGCAGACGGGGCAGAAGTGGGTGCCGCGACCGCCGGTGACCGTGCGACGGATCCACCCGCGGCCACAGGTCTCGCAGCGTTGACCGCCTCGACCGTAGACGCGGTGATCATCCTGATAACTGCCGCCCTCGCCCATCAGATCGACGTATTGGGCGTCGCCGAGCGTCGATCCACCCGCAGCGACGGCCTCGGTGAGCACATCGACGATCGACGCGTGCAGCGTCACGAGCCGACGCCGATCGAGCGTGTTCGCGGCCCGGTCCGGTCGCAGGCGCGCACGGTGGAGGATCTCGTCTGCGTAGATGTTGCCGATCCCTGCCACCACGTGCTGATCGAGCAGCAACGGCTTCAACGCCCGCCGGGTCGAACCGAAGGCCGCTCGCAATGCAGCGACGTCGAACGGCTCAGCGATCGGGTCCACGCCCATGCGCGCCAGCTCGGGCATCGTCGAACCCACGCGCTCCGGGTCGAAGACGACGACCTCGCCGAACGTGCGCGGATCGACGAACCAGGCTTCGTGCCCATCGTCGAGATGCATCACGACGTGGGTGTGCGGCGGCCGCTGGGCCCCTGCTGCAGCGAGCAGCACCTGTCCGCTCATGCGGAGGTGGATCATCAGCGATTCTCCGCTGTCGAGCGGCAGCAGGAGATACTTGCCCCGCCGATCGGCCCCGGTGACGACCGTGTCGGTGAGTCCTGCGATCAGCTCCTCACGCGAGGTGCGGCGCACGACACGTTCACGGCCGACCTCGACGCCGGTGATGCGTCGGCCGACGAGGTGCCGTTCGAGGCCTCGACGGACGGTCTCGACCTCGGGAAGCTCCGGCATGGTGGTGTCAGTCGACGGCGAGGGCGAGACAGGCCTGGGTGGCCGCTGCCTGTTCAGCGGCCTTCTTCGATCGACCGTCGCCCTCCCCCAGCTGCACCCCATCGACCAGTACCCGAGCGTGGAAGACCTTGGCGTGATCGGGCCCGCGGGACGTGACCTCGTAGATCGGCGCGTCTCGACCCGAGCGAGCACTGAGTTCCTGGAGGTGGGTCTTCTGGTCGAACTGCCCGAGCGCATCGGCGGTGTCGGGCATTCGGGGAACGACGAACCGCTCGACCAGGGCGTAGGCGGCGTCAGCGCCGCCGTCGAGATACACGGCACCGAGCACGGCCTCGAAGGCATCGGACAGGATCGACGGCTTGTCGGACCCTCCGGCAGCCGCTTCACCACGGCCGAGCCGGATGTACGCACCGAGACCGATCTCCTCGGCGACCTCGGCGAGCGCGATCGCGTTGACGACGCTCTTGCGGAGATCGGTCAACTGCCCCTCGGCGACGTCGTACTGATGGTATGCGATGTCGGCGATCGCCCAGCCGAGCACGGCATCGCCGAGGAACTCCAGGCGCTCGTTGCTCGTGGCACCAGGTGTCTCGGCACACCACGATCGATGGGCGAGCGACCGCTCGAGGAGCGACTCGTCGGTGAACTGGTGGCCGATCCGCTCGGCCAACGCCTGGAGATCAGCGCCAGGCGTGGTCATCTCGTGTGACCCGATCAGCTCTTGACGGCGCGCTCGAGGACGTAGTCGACGGCGTCGCGCACGGTCTTGAGATCCTCGAGGTCCTCGTCGTCGATGCGGAAGTCGGGGACGCGATTGCTCAGTTGCTCTTCGAGCGCCTCGACCAACTCGATCAGGGCGAGCGAGTCGGCATCGAGGTCATCGACGAACGACTGGCCCTCGGAGATGGTCGACGGGTCGATCTCGAGGATGTCGGCGAGGCTGTCGCGGACGATTCCGAGGATTTCGTCGCGATCGAGTGGAGCGGAGTCAGCTGGCACGAGCGGGAGTGTAGTTGTTCGCAGGTGGAGCGACTCAGGCGCCGTAGGCAGCGATCGCCGCGCGCATCTCGCCGACCATGTCGTGTTCGACCATGTTGCGGGCGACGTCGATGCCGTTCGCGATCGCGGTCTCGCCGGACGAACCGTGAGCGATGATGCACACCCCGTCGACGCCGAGCAGCACCGCGCCGCCGTACGTGTCGGGGCTCAGCGATTCGTAGAGCGGCACGAGCGCCGGCATCAGTGCGTCGGCGTGCGGCTTGTAGTGCTCCTCGGCGGCGAACGCATCGAGCAGTGCCGCGACGACGGCCTTCATCCCACCCTCGAGCGTCTTGAGGACGATGTTGCCCGTGAAGCCATCGGTGACGCAGACGTCGACCCGGTCGCTCATCACGTCGCGTCCCTCGACGTTGCCGATGAAGTTGAGATCGGAGGCGGCGAGCAAGTCGTAGGTCTCCTTGCGGAGGGTGTCACCCTTGCCCGGTTCCTCACCGATGGAGAGCAATCCGACCCGCGGCGACTCGATGCCGAACCCGTGCCGGGCGTACACCGCGCCCATCAGACCGAACTGGACCAGCCACTCGGCCTGCACTTCGGCATTCGCACCGGCATCGAGCAGCACGGTCGGCGTGGTGCCTGGAACGGGAATCGGGGTGGCGATCGCCGGGCGTTTGACACCGGAGATGCGGCCCATTCGGAGCAGGGCGGCAGCCATCGTGGCGCCGGTGTTGCCCGCGGAGATCATCGCGCTGGCCTTGCCGTCACGCACCGCTTCCGCGGCGCGCACGAGCGTCGAATCCTTCTTCCGACGAACGCCCTGTGCGGGGTCGTCGTGCATGCCGATGACCTCGGTCGCCTCGATCAGATCGAGAACGCCGCCATCGGTCGTCTCGCGACCCGCGAGGTCGGCGGGGCCGACGAGCACGATGGGGACCCCATTGGAGGCGGCGCGATGGGCGCCGGCGAGAATCGGGCCTGGCGCTTCGTCGCCGCCCATGGCGTCGACCGCGACAGGAAGCATGTTTCGAGTGATCGGAGACTCAGCCGACGTCGACGACGACGCGGTCGCGGTACCAGCCACACGACGGGCACACGACGTGCGGGGTCTTCGCGTTGCCACAACGCGGGCACAGGCTGCGTGCTGGCGCCTTCAGCTGCCACGCGCTCGCCCGACGGCTGCGGGTCTTCGACTTCGATGTCTTCTTCTTCGGAACGGCCATCGTTCGCTTTCCTCGTTGGGGATGCCCGGTCGGGACCGGTACATCGGTGAAATCCTGCCTGCAGCCGGGCTGGACCCGTGCCGCGAAGCTGCATCACGTTATCGGCGGTCTCCCGACTTGGTACGCCCGCCGATGTGACAGATCGGGCCTGGCACGATCTGTCACGTCGATCGGCTCAGTCTGCGTCGGGCACGAAACCCTCGAGCGCCGCCCACCGGTCGTCGCGCACCGACGAGTCGCACTCGCACGCCGAGTCGTTGCGGTCGAGGCCACACACCGGGCACAGTCCGGCGCAGTCGTCGCGACAGACCCGTTCGAGGTCGAGCTCGAGCAGGATGACTTCGCGCACCATCGGAGCGAGGTCGAGCTGACCGTCTTCGACGAGGTACGCCTCGGGGTCGAGCGGCTCCAGTTGATAGAGCTCGTCGACCGGAGCGATCGCCCGGCCCGTGATCTCGGTGAGGCAGCGTCGGCAGACCGTTGCCCAGTCGGCGCTCACCGTTCCGGTCACGGCGATGCCGTCTCGGAGTGCTTCGAGTGCGACGTCGACGTGGACGTCGCCGACGAGCCGTTCGTGGGCGACGTCGAGTGGGGCCGCTTCGATGACGGCGTCGACGTCACGCACCGCTCCGGGCTGACGGAGCAGTTCGACCGCGTTGATCCGCAACGGCCGAAGAAGATCACTCACGCGATCCACGTCAGTGGTCCTGGTCGAAGAACCCCTTGGTCGGGTCGTCTTCCTCGATGACGTTCGTGTCGTCCTGTGGCTCCCCGATCGAGAGCCGCTGACGACCAGCGGTGACGGTCTTGGACAGCTTGTCGAGCAGGATCTCGAACGAACCGAGCCGCTGATCGAGGAAGTCCTCGGTCTCGTGCTTCAGACGGCGGGAGTCGGCCTCCGCTGTCTCCATGACCTGGCGCGCCCGCTGCTCGGCGGCTCGGACGACCTCGGTGCGCTGCACCATTCGTTCGGCGCGCACCCGCGCCGCTTCGAGCAGTTCGTCGGCCTCGCGTCGCGTCTTGGCCACGAACTCCTGGCGCTCCTTGAGCATCCACCGCGCCTGCCGGAGTTCCTCGGGCAGGCGGTGCAGCGACTCCTCGAGCAGTTCGATCATCTCGTCGCGATCGATGCGCGGCGACGACGACAGCGGCATCGTCGGGGCGGTGGCAATGATGTCGACAGCACGCCGCAACAGCGTCTCGGCGTCACCGACGAAGCCCGCGGGGCTCGCAGGGTCGGGATACTCGTCGTCGATGTCGTCGTAGTCGTCGTAGCCGCTCTCGCGGTCGTCGTAGCTCATGTTGACTCAGTTCTGCTGACCGTCGAACGCTCGACGGAGGGCCTCGGCAATGGGTGCCGGTACCAGATGATCGATCGAACCACCGTACTTCGCGATCTCGCGCACGAAACGGCTGCTGATGTATCCCCGTTCGGGACTGCACGGCAGGTACACGGTGCGCACACCGGTCACCGCATGGTTGTTGTGTGCCATCTGCTGTTCGATCTCGAAGTCGCCAGCCGTGCGCAGTCCCTTCACGATGAAGTCGACGTTCGACTTCTCGGCGGCCTGCACGGCGAGCCCGGTCCGGGCCTCGACCGTGACGCCGTCGAGGTGGTCGAGCGCTGCCCGAGCCATCTGGACGCGTTCGTCGACCTGGAAGAGTCCCGAGGGCTTGGACGGGTTGTGGAGGATCGCCACCACGACCGCGCCGAAGAGCTCGTGCGCCTGCTCGATCACGTCGATGTGTCCGAGGTGGATCGGGTCGAAGCTGCCCGGATACAGCACGCGGAGGGAATGCTGGTCGCTCATGGAGTGTCCGACTCTACTTCGGTGCCGTTCGCGGCATCGCGTTCGAGGAACGTGACGCGGGTGCGGCCGTATCGCTTGGTCCGGGTGACCAACCAGCCGGACGGGGCGTTGATCTCGAACCCCGATTCTGCGACGACCACCGGAACGTCGAGGCGCCCGAGCAGCGTCTCCCACGAGTCGAAGTCGTAGGGCGGATCCGCGAAGACGATGTCGGCATCGATCGTGGGTGCGCTCGACAGCGCATCGGACGAGATCACCTTGGCACGGTCGCGTAGATCGAGGCTGTCGAGATTCTCGTCGAGGGCTCGGAGGGCCGCCCGGTCGCGTTCGACGAACACGCATCGTTCAGCGCCACGCGACAGGGCCTCGATGCCGATCGCTCCGCTTCCCGCGAACAGGTCAGCCACCAGGGCACCCTCGAGCAGCCCGGCGCTGCCGAGCGAATTGAAGATCGCCTCGCGCACTCGATCGGTCGTGGGGCGTGTCGCCGTGCCGTCAGGCGCAACGATCCGACGTCCACCCAGTTCTCCCGCCACGACTCTCATCTCGCCAGGATAGGAGCGATGCGTTCAGCCCCCACGGGAGGTGCCGCCAGGCCGACCCAGGCCCCTCCTCTGGGACGGGTTCGTCGATCGACCCATTTTCGGTCATCGAGATCCGTGTCATCATTGATGCACTCGATGGGAGGAGTCCCGACATGTCCAACCTCATGCGCGCCCGCTGGGCAGCGATCGGCGCCGCCGTCGCCGTCACCCTCGGCGCCGGCGGCATCGGCATCGTCAACGCCGTGCAATCCTCCGGCGAACGCGCGACCTACGTCCCCATCACCCCATGCCGACTCATGGACACCCGCCCCGACCGCGGTGTCCCCGGCAGACAAACACCACTCGGCGCCGGACAAACCCACACCCAGAACACCCACGGCAACAACGGCCAATGCACCGGCGTCCCCAACGACGCCACCGCACTCGCCCTCAACGTCACGGCCCTCAACGCCACCACCGGCAGCTACCTCACCTTCTACCCCACCAACGCCACCCGACCTGTCGCAGCAAACCTCAATCCCACACCAGGCGAACCACCAACCCCCAACTCCGTCATCACCGACATCTCACCCACGGGCCAATACACCATCTACAACTTCGCCGGCACCGTCGACATCATCATCGACATCAACGGCTACTACGTCGACCACAACCACGACGACCGCTACTACACCAAAGCCGAAGTCGACGCACGAAAGTCGTTCTCGATCGACCCGATGACCGTGAACTCCGCGTACGCGACCGTCCGGCGAAATGGTGGCCTGGACTCGGGCCTCAGAATGGAGTCGTTCAGCCTCCCGTGGCCAGAATTCGATCTCGGATTCTCCGTGCCACTCGATCACACGCCGAACACCCCGATGACGATCGAATTCACCGCCCACATCGACCAGACCGGCTGCGCGATCCAGCTCCGTCCGGCCTACAGCAGCATCTCGCGGCCCGGCTTCACGACACGAACCAACGGCGTGACCTCACCGCTGGCGCAGAACGTCCCGAGCCCGGCGAACACGTCGGGGAGGATCCAGGCGACAGTGACCGCGGGCGGGTTCGGACTGGCCGCCGGAGACGCGGTCCTCGTCACAGTCCGCCGAGAGACGTGGGGATGCAACCAGCCGGTCTACATCACCGGCATTCGTGTCGTCTACACCTGACCACGCCGGATCGCGGCGCTGAACTGCGCCACAATGGAACCATGCTCACACCGACGCCTCAGATCACGTGCATCGACTGCGGCGGCCGGTGCTTTCTCCTGACGCACCCGCCGGAGGATGGAATCTGGGAGCCCGGCGACATCATCGCCTACCGCTGCGAGGACTGTCTCGATCGCTGGGACCTGGTGATGTCCGACGAGGACGACGAAGAGGTCGCCCGCGGCGACTGACCTCCGCAACCCACGTGCCGCTAGCCCTTGGTCAGGAATTCTTCGTCGTCGTCGGTGAACAGCAGTGTCAGCTCATCGGCGAGGTCGGGGTGCCTCTCGAGCGTCGGGTCGGCATCGACGATCTCGAAGGCGACCTCGCGGGCCAGTGCGACAAGGTTCCGGTCGCGGCGCAACGACGCCAACTTCAGATCGCTGCGGCCCTTCTGCGCCGTCGACATCAGCGTGCCTTCGCCACGCAGGTCGAGGTCGACCTCCGCCAGTTCGAAGCCGTCGGTGGTCGCCACGAGGGCTTCGACGCGCGGGTTGCCGTGGTCGGCGTCAGGATCGTCGGATTGCTGGGTGACGAGCCAGCACGTCGACGCGTGCTGACCACGACCGACGCGACCGCGGAGCTGGTGGAGCTGCGCGATGCCGAACCTGTCGGCGTCGAGGATCACCATCACCGTGGCGTTCGGGACGTCGACACCGACTTCGATCACCGTCGTCGCGACGAGGACGTCGAGATCGCCGGAGCGGAAGGAGTCCATCGTCGCCTCCTTCTCCGCAGACGACAATCGGCCGTGCAGCAACCCGAGGCGCAAGCCGTACAACTCGCCGCCGCTCAGCTCTTCGAACGTCTCCTCTGCCGATGCCACCTCCAGCTTCTCGCTCTCGCCGATCAGCGGGCAGACGACGTAGACCTGCCGCCCCTCGCCGACCTGATTGCGGACGTCGGTCCACACCTCGGCCTGGAGGAGTGGGCCCTCGGCCCACTTGGTGACGATCGGTGTGCGACCCGGCGGCATCTCGTCGAGGACGCTCACGTCCAGATCGCCGTACACGGTCATCGCCGCCGTCCGAGGAATGGGCGTGGCGGTCATGACCAGCATGTCGGGCACTGCCCCGTCGGCGGTCTTCGCTCGGAGCGCAGCGCGCTGCTCGACACCGAAGCGATGCTGTTCATCGACCACGACCGCCCCCAGGCTCGAGAACTCGACGGTGTCCTGGATCAACGCGTGGGTGCCGATCGCGATGTCGACCGTGCCGTCGGCGAGTCCAGCCAGGACCTCCCGCCGGTCGGCTCCGGTCACCCGGTTCGTCAACAATTCGACGCGCAGCGGCCGGTCGCCGAAGAGGTTGCCAGGATCGGGCACCACGACGCCGTCGAGCAGCGCCCGGACGCCGGTCGCGTGCTGCTCGGCCAGCACCTCGGTCGGCGCCATCAACGCTGCCTGGTGCCCACCCTGCACGGCAGCCAGCATGGTCGCCACCGCGACGACCGTCTTTCCAGAGCCGACGTCGCCCTGGAGGAGCCGGTGCATGGGGTGTGGCGCGGCCAGATCGGTCTCGATCTCGCCGATCGTGCGCTGCTGGGCACCGGTCAACGGATACGGGAGCGCGTCGTAGAACCGGCCGACCAACTCGCCGTCGGTCACGTGCACGATGCCGCGCTGCTCGCGTTCCATGCGTCGCTTGCGCAACACCAGCACGAGCTGGACACGGAGCAGCTCGTCGAACGCCAACCGGTAGCGGGCCAGTTCCTTGTCCTTGATGGTCTCGGGCAAGTGGATGCCGTTGAGCGCCTCGAACCGGTCGAGCAGCCCGAGCCGCGTGCGGACCCCAAGGGGCACCGGGTCGGCGATCCCGCGCTCCCGGCAGCGGCGCAGCGCCTCGTCGACCCACCCAGCGATCTCCCAGGTGTTGATCTGCACCTTCTCGCTCTGCGGGTAGATCGGGACGATCTTGCCCGTGCGGTCGCCGATGAGGTCGACGATCGGGTTCGACATCTGCAGGCCGCCCCGGTAGACATCGGCCTTGCCGAACAACGCGATCTGGAGCCCCTCGCGCAACTGACGCTCTCGCCACGGCTGATTGAAGAACACGACTTCCATGCGTCCCGAACCATCGCCGACGTTGGCGGTGACCATCGTGCGCCGATTGCGCATCGTGCGCTTGGTGACCGACCGCACCGTGACGAGCACCAGGGCCTCCTGGCCCGGCGTCAGGTCAGCGATACGGGCCTCGTTGGTCCGGTCGACCCAGCGCCGTGGGTAGAACGTCAAGAGCCCGAGCAGGTCGGAGACGTCGAGCGTGGCCAGAGCGGCCAGCTTCTTCTCGCCAACCCCCTTGAGCCGACCGACGTCGATCCCGGCCAGGTCGCGAAACGTCAGCGCGGTCACTCGACCCCGAAGAGATAGGGGTACAGCGGCTGCCCGCCGCGCTGCACCTCGACCGACACGGCACCGCGATGGTCGGCGAGCCACCCACTGATCGCGTCGGTCGTGGCAGCGTCGGCGTCGAGGCCCGTGATGATCGTCACGAGCTCAGCGGTGTCACCGACGATCACGTCCAGCAGATCGGTCGTCGCCGCCTCGATCGAGGTCGACACCGCGACGATGCCCTCCCCACGAACCAGCCCGATCCAGTCGCCCTCGGCGACCGGGCCCGTCGGGCCGTTCGTCGACCGGACCGCACGAGTGATCTCGCCGGTGACGACCGAGTCCGCGGCGCCCGACATCTGTGCGCGGTTCTCCTCGGCCTCCGCCTCGGGGTCGTACACGACGAGGGCGGCGATCGCCTCGGCCATGGACCGCGTCGGGACCACGATGACCGTCTTGTCGGTGAGCGCATCGATCTGTTCGGCGACCGGGATGATGTTCTTGTTGTTCGGCAGGATGATCACCTGATCCGCATTCACGAGCTGCACCGTGTCGAGGAGTTCAGCCGTCGACGGGTTCATCGTCTGGCCACCGGTGACGACACCCTGGACGCCGAGCTGAGCGAACAACTCGACCAGGCCGTCGCCACTGCACACTGCGACGACCGCTGTCGTCACCGCGGGAAGCGGATCGACGTGATGTGCTGCGTGCGGATCTGCGGTCAGCTCGGCCTCGCGCTTCGCGTGCTCCTCGTCGACTTCTTCGAACAGGTCGGACACGCGGATCTGCTTGGGCCGTCCGCCCAGGTCGAGGGCGGTCTCGATCGCGGCGCCGATGTCGTTGGTGTGGACGTGACAGTTCCAGAGCCCGTCGCCGCCGACGACCACGATCGAATCGCCGATCGCCCCCCAGCCGGACTTGAAGTCGCCGATGCGATCGTCGACGAGGTCGAGGAAGTACATGACCTCGTAGCGCTGCTCGCTCACGTCGAGTACGCCGTCGCTGCTGGTGCGGTGGGCGACCGCCTCGAAGGCCGCACCGACCGGACCCGG
>JBAWHL010000025.1:0-11792 GCA_049593815.1 Ilumatobacteraceae bacterium
ACGAACCGCCGCGGGCACGCGACTCGGTTCGCTCACGATGCGGCCCGGCGTGGGATCGACGTGGTCGTCGGTTACGGCGGCGACGGCACGTTGAACGAGGTCGCCACGGGAATCGCCGGGACCGACACCGCGCTCGGCGTGCTCCCCGGCGGGTCGACGAACGTCTTCGCGAGGACACTCGGCATGCCCAACGACCCGGTTGCGGCGGTCGAGTACCTCGCCAACGGTCTCGACGCGGCCGACCTTCGCCCCATTGGGCTCGGCCAGGTGAACGGCCGCTACTTCTGCTTCCACACCGGCGTCGGGTTCGATGCGGCGGTGGTCGAACGGGTGGAGAAGCGCGGCTCGATGAAGCGGTGGCTGGGGCATCCGTTGTTCATCTGGGCGAGCCTGTCGACGTGGATCGGCGGCTACGACCGGCACGCGCCGCACTTCAGGGTGCATGGCGACGGTGGGCCCGACGTCGACGACGGCTACTTCACGATCGTGTTGAACACCAACCCCTACACCTACTTGGGGAATCGACCGCTCGACCTGTCGCCGGCGGCTCGGCTCGACCGCGGCTTGGTGGCCATCACGTTCAAGACGATGAACGCCACCGCGATCCTGACGTCGCTCGCCGGCGCCCTCCGTGGCGGTGGCGTCAAACCCGCCGATCATCTCGATGTGCGCGTCGACGTCGCACAGCTCACCGTCGAACACGCCTCCCCATTTCCGTATCAAGTCGATGGGGATGCGCTCGGATCGACGACTCGGCTCGAGTTCGTCCACGTGCCCGACGCGGTCAAGTTGGTGTTTCCGTTGCCGGAACCGGCGATCAGCGTCGACGTCTCCACCTCGGACTGATCGCGCGCCGGTCGTCGCCGCCTCGACCGATCGCGTCGAGCGCGACGTCGGGCACGTCGGTGCAGACACCATCGACGCCGAGGTCCGCCAGCTCGGCGAGCCGCACCGGATCGTTGCAGGTCCAGGTGTTCAGCAGGAGGCCCGCCTCATGACACGCGACGGCCACGTGCTCCGTGACGGTCGGCTCCCACGGGTGGATGGCGGCGTGTCCAGCGGTGGCGGTTCGTTCGATCGCCTCAGCGGTGGCGTCGTGGCACAGCCACGCAGTCGGGATCTCGGGCGCCAGCGCCCGGCACGCGTCGATGGTCCGGAACGAGAATGACGAGATGATCCAACGCGGCGCGGCGTCGGCGCCCCGGCGCTGCATCTCGGAGATGATCGGGCCGACCAGTTCCATCGTCGGGTCGAAATACGAGTCCTCGTGCCAGTTCTTGATCTCGACGTTGACGAGGAGGCGGTCGCCACACGCATCGAGCACCTCGGCGAAGGTCGAGCACCCGAGGGCGTCGATCTCCTCGATCGTGCCGGGGAGTGGGTCGTGCGCGGCGAGCAACCGACCATCGGGAGCGAGCCTGACGTCGAGTTCGACACCATCGGCGCCCATCTCGTCGGCGAGCCGGAACGCCTCGGGGGTGTTCTCCTGTGCGGCGGCGGACGCGCCGCGGTGACCGAGAATCAGCATGGGTCCCATCATGACGGGTCCGCAGAGCCACCGGTGAGTTCATCTGCTCGAGGCCCGACGGCGGCACCCGTCGCCCGAGCGGTTTCCGGGCGAGCACCCTGATCCGGGCCCGAATCACGGGTCGGAGAATGACGAACGAATGACGATTGACCCTCGGGTCAAGTTTCCCTTGCGAGTGTCCAAGTTCGCGCTTACAGTCTGCTCCGGCCCGTGCGGCCCATCGCCCCACAGCGATGCCCCATCCCCCGGCGGTCCTGCCGCCCTGCCACTTTCGAGGAGCACCAACGTGTCGATCCTTGCGTCCAGCCTCACCCTTGGAGCCGCTGACTACGAATGGCGAGATGATGCCATCTGCCGCGACACCGATCCGGATCTGTTCTTCCCGGTCGGCACCACAGGGCATGCGCTGGTCCAGATCGATCGCGCCAAGGAAGTCTGCGGCGAGTGCACCGTGTCGGCCGATTGCCTCGACTTCGCGCTCGACACGAACCAGGACTCCGGCATCTGGGGCGGCCTGACCGAAGAAGAGCGTCGGGTCATCCGCCGCCGTCGCGTCGCTGCTGCCCGCGCCGCACGCGTCAGCTGAACCACCCCCTCGACGATCGCGCAGCGCGCGGTCACCCGCCGCTCGCCGCGGTCGGGGCACGGTGTCACGACGACGCCGGCACCCGCCCGTGACGGTGCAGTGTGCGACTGATCGCCTGTTCCCGAACCCATCCGAGGAGTTCGACGCGACCGTCGGCGACTGGCGACCTGTCGTCACACCAGATCGACCGCTGAACGAGCGCCGGTCGAACGGTGGTCACGTCGCCGAGCAGGCGGACACGATCGGTGTCGCGGAGCCCGGCGACGAAGGCCTCCTCGGACTCCTCGAAGGCATGCGACGTCACGAGCTCGACGCCGGACAGGCGCGCAGCGACCCAACAGCGGCGCAGCGCCTCGGCCCGGGACCCGTCGTGACGCACGACGACTCGGCCCACCGGGCGGTACCGGAGCACGTTGGATTCCGAGAGCAGCCCACTCGGGTCGTGGTCGACGGAGAAGTGTGAGCGCCACGCACGTTCGTAGGACTCGTCCACGACCTCGGGATCGACGGGTCGGTCCTCCTCGAATCGACTGAACTGGAGCACGTAGCTCGGCCCTCCCGCCTTGGCGCCAGGGCCCACCGACGACCGCTTCCACCCGCCGAAGGGCTGGCGTTGCACGACCGCCCCGGTGATGCGCCGGTTGACGTAGCCGTTGCCGACCTGGACCTGGTCGCACCAGCGTTCGACCTCTGCTGGATCGAGGCTGTGGATGCCGCCGGTCAACCCGTAGGCGCTGTCGTTCTGGATGGCGATGGCGTGGTCGAGGTCGCGGGCACGAATCACGCCGAGTACGGGGCCGAAACACTCCGTGCGATGGAACCACGAACCGGGCTGGACGTCGACGCGCACACCCGGCCGCCACAGCCGACCGGTGTCGTCGAGGCGCTTCGGGGCGACGAGCCACCGCTCCCCCGCCTCCAACGTCGTCAGCGCCCGGTGCAGGTTGCCCGACGGTTCGGCGATGACCGGACCGACGACCGTCGACGGGTCGTGGGGCCACCCGACCCGACGGCTCAGCACGACGTCACGGAGTCGACGATGGAAGTCCGGGTCGTCGTACACCGTGGCCTCGACGATGGCGAGGCTCGCTGCGGAGCACTTCTGCCCGGCGTGCCCGAACGCGGAGTGGACGAGGTCATCGAGCGCGAGGTCGAGGTCGGCTGCCGCGGTGATGACCAGGGCGTTCTTTCCGCTCGTCTCGGCGAACAGCCGGAGGTTCGGCTTCCAACCCAGGAAGAGTTCCGCGGTCTCGTACGAACCCGTGAGCACGATCGTGTCGACGCGGTCGTCGGTGACGAGATGGCGCCCGACGGGCCCGTCCTCGCACACGACGAGTTGAACGAGGTCGGGGTCGATGCCGGCCCGATGCACCTGGTCGATGAACTGCGCCGCGACCTGTACCGATTCGGGCGCCGGCTTGAGCACGACGGCGTTGCCCGCGGACAGCGCCGCGAACACCCCACCTGCAGGGATCGCGTACGGGAAGTTCCAGGGCCCGACGACGCCGACGACGCCGCGACCGCTCACGGAGACACCCGAGTCGCCGATCTCGTCGAGGAGGTCGATGCCCGGTCCCGAGTAGTAGTCGCCGAAGTCGATCGCTTCGCTGACCTCGGCGTCACCTTCGCGGATCGTCTTGCCCGTTTCTGCGGCCATGACCGCGATCGTCTCGAACCGCGAGCGACGCATCTCCTCGGTGACTCGACGGATCGATGCGCGGCGCTCGAACGACGGCTTCGTGGCCCAGCGACCGAACGCCGCCTGCGCCCGCTCGAGCACCGCGTCGATCTCGTCGTCGGTGGTGACCGGGGTGACGTCGACGGCAGGCGCGGTGACGGCGAGCGCGGCGCGCCGAACCAAGGCATCGGTGAAGTCGGAGTCTGGCTCGTTGTGGAACGACCCCGCGCCTGCGGGATGTGTCCTGGGCCGACGATGCCTCCATGTCGCCACCGCATGCCGATCACGCACCGCCCGTCGGAATCGCTCCTCCTGCTCATCCCACTCCGGCGTGTCTGGCTGCAGGTCGAACACGGATCGCAGGAAGTTCTCGGGCTGGGTGTTCTCGTCGAGACGGCGCGCCAGGTAGGCGATGCTCGCGTCGAAGTCGCCGCTGTCGACGACCGGCGCGTACATGAGCAAACGCCCGGCGAATTCCTGAACGGCGCGCGCCTGGGCGGGCGCCATGCCTTCGAGCATCTCGAACTCGACTCGTTCGAGCGCTCCGACGTGGCGCGCCGTGACGAGCGCCCAGGCGATGTCGAAGAGGTTGTGGCTGGCCACGCCGACGACGAGTGCGTCGGCCCAGTCGGATCGCAGCGCGCTGTCGAGCAGCGCCTTGTAGCTGGCATCGACCTCGGACTTGGAACCGTACGGAGCGGCCTCCCAGCCGTGGACCTCGGCCTCGGCGCGCTCCATTGCGAGGTTGGCGCCCTTCACGATGCGCACCTTGACTCGTCCCCCCGTCGCCTGGTGCCGGGCCGCTGCCCATGCCCCGAGCCGATCGAGCACGAGATGGGAGTCCGGGACGTACGCCTGGAGGACGATCCCGGCGTCGATGTCGGCGAATTCGGGCTCGTCGAGTACCCGCATGAACGACTCCACCGACAGGTCGAGGTCGTCGTACTCCTCCATGTCGAGGTTGACGAACGTGCGTGGCGTCGCTGCCTGCGCGGCGCGGTGGATCTCGCGAAGCCGCTCGCAGATGCGCTGTACCGAGTGTTCGAACGCGAGCACGTCGAGATCCGCGACGAGCGCCGAGATCTTCACGGAGACGTAGTCCACGTCGTCGCGGGCGATCATCGCCAGCACCCGGTCGACGCGATCCTGCGCGTCCTGGTCAGACAGCACCGCCTCGCCGAGCGGGTTGACGATCAGACGGACGCCTTCCTCCTGCCGTTGCTCGAGGTGGCGATGCAGCCGCCGGTTCTCCGCCGGCAGGATGACACCACGCGTCTCCGCTGCGATCCGGCGTCGGACGAGCGGCATGACCACTCCTGGCATGATCCTGCCGACACGAGCGCCGACCGCGAGCAGGATGCGATCGACTGGACCGAGCCGAGCGTCGCGATGCTGTGCGACGACACCGGCGAAGCGGTCCGCAGCCCTGGCATCGTCGTCGATGCGGATCACCTCGTCGGTCAGGGCGAAGACCAGTTCGCGTCCGTGTGTGTCGTCGATCAGCCGAGCCAGGCGTTCCTGCCGCCGACGCTCGCGTCGATTCGTGGCCGACGTGCTTCGTTCGAGCAGTCGACGAGCGACCGCGACCGCCTCGTCGGCCAGCCGCTGATCGTCGAGTGCTGGGGCCGTTGGTTCGGACGACGGTGCATGAGTGGAAGCGGGAGCGGATGGCACACCTCCACCGAACCACGATCGCATCGCCGGGTCTTGGCGCGCCCACCGCTGCCAGGCGTCGCGTTCGTCCAAGCTGGCCGACGGTGCGGCATCGCCCCTCGTGCTCGATGGACATCCGTGATCCGGCCGCGATCACCGCCGGTCGAGAACGGCCGAGCGGTGGTGGATACTGAGACGATGGACCCGTCACTGCGCGCCGTGAACGAGATCTTGGCGACGACGCCCCATGTGATGTTCTGCGCCAAGGACCTCGACGGGGTGTACACCGCGGCGAACCGCACGTTCGCGGAACGTGCCGGTGTCGGGCTGGCCGGTGCGGTCGTGGGCACGACCGCACACGATCTGTTCCCGCCGGACCTCGCAGACAGCTACGTCCGCCAGGATGCCGAGGTGATCGCCACCGGGCGGCCACTGTCGAACGAACTCGAGTTCATCACGCGACCCGACGGTTCGATCGGCTGGTACCTGACGTCGAAATCGGCGATCCTCGACGAGGACGGTTCGCCGACCGGCATCGTGAGCGTGTCGGTCGACCTCCGCACCCCGGCCGACGCTTCAGCGCCACACGCCGCCCTGTCGACCGCCGTCGAGTTCGCCCGTGAGCACCTCACCACGGCAGCCAGCGTGGCCGACATGGCCGATGCGGCCGGGCTGTCGACCGCCCAGCTGGAACGCGCGATGCGCCGGGTGTTGGGCCTCAGCCCGAAACAGCTGATGCTGCGGCTCCGGCTCGAATCGGCGATCCACGAGCTCAACACCACCGACGACCCGATCGCGGACATCGCCGTCCGCTGCGGGTACTACGACCAGAGCGCGTTCAACCGCCACTTCACGAGGGTCGTGGGCATGTCGCCAGGGGCGTTCCGCAAGGGATGACGACGAGCCGACGGTCAGTCGTCGGTGGGCACGCAGAGTTCGATGACGGTCCCGTGCTGTCGGGTGGACCCGTCGCCGATCGACGCACCGGACAGATCGTCCGGGGTCGCCGGGCGGATCGAGATCGTGCCGTTGAGCTCCGTCGTCACGAGTGTGCGGACGATCGACAGGCCGAGACCGGTCGCCTGATCGAGATCGAACGAGGGGTCGACGCCGCGCCCGTTGTCGATCACTCGCACCGTCAGGTCGCCGTCGCGTTGGCTCAGGCTCACACGCACGTCGCCGCCACCGCTGCCCTCGGGGAATCCGTGATCGACCGCGTTCTGCAGCAGTTCGGTGAGCACCACCGACAGCGGTGTCGCCGTGTTCGCCGGGATCCGCCCACCGTCGCCGGCCACCGTGAACCGAACCGGCCGGTCCGGCGACTGGAGGCCCTCCTCGGCGAGACGCAGCAACGGTCGGACGATCTCGATGAAAGCGATGTCCTCGCCCGGCTCACGCGACAAGGACTCGTGCACGAGTGCGATGGTCCGGATGCGGCGAACCGATTCCTGGACGGCGGCCTTCGCCTCGGGATTCGTGAGTCGACGCGACTGCAACCGCAGCAGCGAGGAGATGGTCTGCAGGTTGTTCTTGACCCGGTGATGGATCTCACGGATCGTCGCGTCCTTGCTCAACAGCAGACGATCACGCTTGCGGAGTTCGGTGACATCGCGCACCAAGAGCAGCCCGCCGGTCACCGCGGTTCCCTCCTCGGTCTCGACGACGATGGGTACGCACCGGCACAGCAACGTGACGTCGGCACCCTGTTCGAACTCCTCCACGATCGGTTCGCACCGCTCGAATGCCTGGCGCACCGGCCCATCGTGGAAGCCGAGTTCGGCGAGTCGCATGCCGACGGGGTTGGCCTGGATCCCGACCCGGTGCAGCGCGGAGTTGGCGTTCGGCGACACGTAGATGACCGCGCCGTTCGCGTCGAGCGTCAGCACACCGTCGCCGACTCGGGGCGCCGCACTCGAATCGGCCACACGACCGGCGAACGGGAACGAACCGGCCTCGATCATCTCGACGAAATTCTCGAAGATGAGGGAATAGCTGCGCTCGAGCTCGCCGAGTGGGCGACCGGCGCGCACCTTCCACTCCTTCGACAACACTGCGATGATCTGCCCGTTGCGACGCACCGGGATCGCCAGCATCCGCGCATGGTTGATCTCGTCGCCGCCGCCGTCGACCTCGATCGGTCCCTCGACGCGCTGGCCCGTGCTCACGGCCTCGGCGATCAGTGCCGCCTCGTCACCAGCGGCCCACGTCCCGACGTAGTCGGTCACGTACATCGTCTGGTTCGTGGCGGGTCGGACCTGGTCGATGATCAGCCACTTGCCGCCGTCGGACGGGACGTACAGCAGCAGGTCGGCGAAACAGAGATCGGCCAGGAACGCCCACTCGGCGGCGAGCCGGTGCAGGTGATCGATGGCGTCGCGATCGAGGGTCGAATGCTCGCGGGCGAGTTCGGCGAGGGAGGTCATCACCGTTGATTCTGCCTGATCGTCACTCGCTGCGCAGGTGACCGGCCAGGAGACCGAGTCCCTCGAGGTCGTGAATGTCGCCCGACAGCCACGGGACCGACAACAGCGACGGTGCGAGCGACGCCAGTTCGGACTTGCGATCCGACTCGCGGGCAGCGACGAGCGCGACGTCGTCGAAACGGGTCGCCACCTGGGTGAGCACCGAGCGGACGCTGCGCTCCGGCGCGTCGAGCTGCTCGGCCACCGCGCCCACGAGCGGCCCCGATGCGGCCTCGAGCAGGGCGGCCGCGCTGTCGGCCGCGTCGGTACTCGCCAGCGACGCCGGCAGGACCCGGTTGGCGATGATCGCGCCGAGGGACATGTTGCGTTCGATGAGCGACCGGGCGAGATAGCGCGCCTCGTGACTCGGCGCGGTCTCGAGGGTCGTCACGACCACGAAGGTGGTGCGTGGATCGACCAGGAGGGCCTCGACCTCACGGGCGCGACGAACGAAACCGCTCTCCATCGCCTGGAAGAGGACGAAGAAGTCGGCGATGTCCTGCAGAAAGCGCGAGCCGAGCACGCGGTCGGCCACTTGGTAGAACGGCTTGGAGGCCACCGTGAACAGCCGGGACCGATACGGCACCGTGAGCCAACGCAGCAGTCGACTGCCGAAGAACTCGACCATCCGGCGCGGTGCATCGAGGATCGACAGTGCGTTACGCGACGGCGGGGTGTCGACGATGACGAGGTCGTAGTCACCGCGGGCGTGCAGATCGTGGAGCTGTTCCATCGCGAGGTACTCGTGGCTGTGCACGAATCGGCTCGTGATGTTCTCGTACAGCGGGTTCGCGAGGACCGCATCGCGCGTCGCGTCGTCGGGTGCATGCCGGGTGATCAGTTCGTCCCAGCCCGCCTTGGTGTCGAGCATCGCCACCCACACCTCGCCGCGCACCTTCACCCCAGCGGCCTTGAACGCCGACGGCTCGATGCGCACCGGGGTGTTGCCGAACTCGGCGACCCCCAACGCTGTGGCGAGCCGGCGAGCAGGGTCGACGGTCAGGACGAGGACGCGCGCCTTCTGGCGCTGCGCCGCGGCGATGCCGAGCGCTGCCGCGATCGTGGTCTTGCCGACGCCACCGGATCCGGCGACGAGCACCATCTCACGGCTCGCGAGCAGGTTGTCGAGTTCAGCCACGGGCCGCCCCTCCCTCGGCGCCGGCACGGGCGGGTTCCGGGTCGAGTTCGTCGGTCAATGCCGCAGCCATCAACGACACCACCCGCGGGCCCGACGCCCGCGAGAACAGCTCGGGCACCGTGAGGATCGGCAGATCGGGCGTGTCCTCGTCGGCATCGAGCGCGGCCCGGAGTCGGTGCAAGTGAGCCGCACCGGTCGCTCGCCGCGTCTCGGTCAACCGGGCGGCGTCGACGACACTCTGCACCGCCGCACCGGCCGCTTCGACGAGCAGCGGCATCGCGTCGTCGATCCGGTCGACGATGCCCTGTTCGCGACGATTGAACATCGCCGGGAGGACACGATTCGCGATGACCGCCGACGCGTGCGCCCCCGTTTCCGTCCGGAGCCGCCCGAGCAGCTCGATGGTCTCGGTGACCGGCATCTCCTCGGGGGTCGTGACCACGGCGACGCCGGTGCGTTGCGGATCGTCGAGGATGTCGAGCATCCACTGCGTCTGGTCGCGCACGAGGCCGACCTGAACCAGGTCGGCAATCACCTTGGGCGCACCGATCTGACTGACGATGTGCCCCGTCGCTTCCGCGTCGACGACCACGAGGTCGTAGTGCCGTTCGCGTACCTCGTAGCAGAGCTTGCCGACACCGAGGATCTCCTTGACGCCCGGCGCCGCGTCGGCAACGAAGTCGAACGTCGACGCGAGTGGACCGATGCGACCCAGGAACGGCACACGGACGAACAACCGCAGATACTCGCGCAGCGAGTCCTCGGTACTCATCGTCATCGCGTGCAGATTCGGAGCGACCTCGGTCGGCTCGAAACTCAGCGATCCGACATCGAACGCATTGGCGAGCGCGCCCTTGGCGTCCATCTCGCACACGAGGGTGCGGCGTCCGTGTCGAGCGGCGACGTCAGCGATTGCGGCCGCGACGGTGGTCTTGCCGACGCCGCCCTTCCCCGTGACCCACAACAGGTCGAGGTCCAGCAGCCCTGGTCGACCGGCGGCCGGCAGACTCAGCCTCCGAAGCCGATGCGGCGATCGCCGTCGGACGAGCCGAGCTCGACGTAGGCGATCTTGGCGGAGGGCACACCGATGTCCTTGCCGCGCTTGTCGGCGATCCACAGCACGTCGCTGGCGCCGGACAGCGCCGCCTCGACGCGCGACTTGAGGTCGTCCCGATCGACGTCCTCACCGAGCTCGATGTTGATCTCGCGGGGGGCCTGGGTCACTCCGATGCGTACGTCCACGCCGTCACGCTACCGGCGCCGCGTCAGGGGGTGTCACACGGAGGTGGAGCAGAAGGTGTCGCCGCGGGCGAAGCTCGACTCGGTGACCACATCGCCGCGGCCGTCGGCATCGTCGTCGACGAGCGCGCCGAGCATGCCCTTGACCATCCCGCGGTCGACCGCACAGATCACCGGGTGTTCCGTTGCGACGTCGCCGAAGGGGCAGTGGTTGTTGATGATCCGCAGCTGGTCGTTGCGACCCTCGGCGTGCGCCGCGAAGCCGTGCGCGGTCAGCGCGTCGGCAACGGCCTGCATCGCCGAACGCAGCGACCGTCGGCCGTGCGCGAGCGCGTCGCCGGTGAGTCCCTCGGCCATCGCCCGGCCGTACTCCTGCCCGACCTCCTCCGCGATCAGCTCCGCCTCGTCGTTCGGCAGGCGGTCGAGTGCACGACCGAGCAGCGACAGGAGCAGATCGTCGCTGCGGACCGGGAAGTCGGCGTCGTTCATGGTCAACGCGTCGCCGACCACGACGTAGCGCTTCGACGGCCGTCCCGCGCCGGCGCCCACGACCTTGCCGGACACCACTTCGAGGTATCCGCCAGCGGCGAGCTTGTCGAGGTGGTGACGGGCGACGTTGGCGTGGACACCGATCTCGGCGGCCACCATCGAGGCGGTCACCCCGGTCGCGTGGCCCTCGTCGTTCGTCGACGACAACTCCTTCGCGTAGAGATAGATCGAGCGGCGCGTCGGATCGCCGAAGGCGTCGGTGATCGCCGACACTGTGGCCGTGAACGACGGGCTGGTCCCCATGAGCGCAATTCTACCTATGCGCGTAGTGCAAATTCGACCCGCCGTCGCCACAATGGGCGTCATGGCCGCAACCCCCGTCGTGACCGAGGATCAGATCATCGAGGCGCTCCGCCCGGTCGAGGATCCCGAGCTCCACCGGTCGATCGTCGACCTCGGCATGCTGCGTGGCGTCACGATCCGTGACAACGGCGTGGTCGGCGTCCTGATCGCGTTGACGGTGCCGGGTTGCCCGCTGAAGGGTGAGATCACCCGGCGTGTGTCCGAGGCCGCCACCGAACTCGACGGTGTGGAGTCGATCGACCTCGAGTTCACCGTCATGTCCGACGAGGACCGGGAGAACATCCGCAAGATGCTCCACGGCGACGCCGCTGGTTCGGCCGGGACGCAGCAGGCGCACGGCCACGCCGAAGGTCGCGAGATCCCCTTCGCCAAGTCGACCTCCAAGACCCGTCCGCTGCTGATCTCCTCCGGCAAGGGCGGCGTCGGCAAGTCGAGCGTCACCACGAACCTCGCGGTCGCGCTCGCCTCGCAGGGCTACTCGGTCGGCGTCGTCGATGCCGACATCTACGGCTACTCGATCCCGCGCATGCTCGGTGCCGATCGCGACCCGGTCGTCATCGACGAGATGCTGATCCCGCCCGAAGCATGGGGCGTGCGCTGCATCTCGATCGGCTATTTCGTGCCCGAGGGTCAAGCGGTCATCTGGCGTGGCCCGA
>JBAWHL010000026.1:0-1733 GCA_049593815.1 Ilumatobacteraceae bacterium
GCCATGAGCGGCAGCGTCATCGAGTCGTCGCCCGAGTACACCTCGAAGTCCGACGGCGTGTTGGCCACGACTGCTGCGGTCGCTCCGGGGTTCCCGGCAGCGTCCTTGAGCGCAACGATGTTCGGGACGTCGTTGGCGAGGCGCACGATGGTCGCGCTGTCGATTTTGCGACCGGTGCGTGCCGGGATGTCGTAGAGCACCAGGGGCAGATCGGTCGAGGATGCGATCGCTCGGAAGTGGGTCTCGATACCGGCCTGCGACGGACGGTTGTAATACGGGCAGACGCCGAGAATGCCGGCCACACCGAGGTGACCGGCCTCCTCGGTCAGCCCGATGTCATGGCGAGTGTTCGACCCGGTGGTCCCGGCGATCACCGGCACGGTGACGGCGTTGACGACCGCCTCGAAGAGCGCCAGCTTCTCATCGATCGACAGGGTGGGCGACTCGCCGGTCGTCCCACAGACGACGAGCCCTTCGTTTCCTTGGTCCACGAGCCATTTCGCCAGCGTGACTGCAGCGTCGAGGTCGAGCTCACCCGCGTCGTCGAACGGGGTGACCATGGCGGTCAGGACACGGCCGAAGCGCGCCATCAGCGCGGCTCGGGCATTCGTGTTTGCATCGTCGGGGAACACATCACGCGATTCACGCCCCGCAACCTATTCGATCCCTGCACGATCACACTCCTCGTTTGCCCATGGTCAGGGGTCACGAATCGAGGCGTCCCCACATCAGAATCCGCGTGAAGGCATAGAAGTACGGGGCCTCCTCGCCGATTCGCTCGAGCAGCGCAGTGCGATACGCGTCCACGAAGGGTTCGTGGAGCATGTCGGGCAGCAACCGGAAGAAGCGCGTGAGATTCGTGCCACGAACCCATTCGACCACGTCGGAGGAAGCGCCGAGAAGGTGCGGGTACACCTGGAGACGAACGTGCTGTTGGGTGAACCCGAGTTCGTGGAGCAACGTCGCGTACTCCTGCGGAGCCAGCACATTGGTCCCCGTGGGGTTCGGCGGCGGCGCCCCGTCGAACGCGTCGAGGAACGGCTGCCGGCGCGCGACCTCGTCGGCCACGGTGTGTGACGGGTGATCGCCGTTGGCAGGCACCTGCACAGCGAGTTGCCCTCCAGGGGCGAGCGCGTCGCGCCACTGACGCAGAACCGCTCGATGGTCGGGAACCCATTGCAGGCTGGCGTTGGCCAGCACCAGGTCGACGTCGCCTGCTCCGGTCCACGCTGCGATGTCTCCTGCCACGAATCGATGACGTCCGTCGTCGTGGTGTTCGGCCCGGGCGACCATCGCTGGTGAGGAATCGATCCCGACAACGGACTCGACCCCGAGTCGCTCGGCGGCGGCCATGGTGAGGTCGCCGTCGCCACAGCCCAGGTCGACCATCCGGCCGACTCCTGGTTCCACGAGGGCGACGAGATCCCAGAACGGGGCGGAGCGTTCCGCTTCGAATCGGCGGTACTGGTCGGGGTCCCAATCGGTCGGCATGACTTGTATCCTACTTGTATTGCTTCTGGAAACCCGATCCACCCTCGAGGTGCCCATTCGTGACGACGTGGCCGTGGGTGCGCCGGCGTCCGCACCATTCCCTCCCGGTCGGCCTGGGCTCGGTGCCGCTAGCTTCTCGGTTGCGTGAACAACAACCTCAAGGAGACAATCATGCGGACCTCCCCTGCCCTCCGTCGGCTCGTGCCGGCCATTGCCGTGGGCGCACTCGTCCTGGCAGCCTG
>JBAWHL010000027.1:0-38870 GCA_049593815.1 Ilumatobacteraceae bacterium
CTCGAGCCCTCGGCGTGCCTCATCGGCTCGTGCACGAACTCCTCGTACGAGGACATCACCCGCGTCGCCTCGATCGCCCGCCAGGCCGCCGCCCGCGGGCTCACGGCGAAGTGCGAACTGCTGATCACGCCCGGCTCCGAGCAGGTCCGCGCCACGATCGAACGCGACGGACTGCTCGCTGATCTCGAGGCGATCGGCGCAACCGTGCTCGCCAATGCCTGCGGGCCCTGCATCGGCCAGTGGTCCCGCCCGGCGTCGATCACCGGCGAGCCGAACACGATCGTCAACTCGTTCAACCGCAACTTCCCGAAGCGCAACGATGGCTCGCCGAAGACGCTCAGCTTCGTCACGTCGCCCGACACCGTGCTGGCGATCGCCCTCGCTGGGCGTCTCGACTTCGACCCGACGACCGACACGATCACCGCTCCCGACGGCACCGAGGTCACCCTCGACGCACCGGTCGGCGAGATTCTGCCGAGCCAGGGTTTCGATCCCGGCGAGGAGACCTTCACGGCTCCCCCCGCCGACGGGTCGGCCATCGAGGTCGCCGTGTCGCCGACCAGCGACCGTCTGCAGCTCCTCGAGCCCTTCGCGGCGTGGGACGGCAACGACTACCAGGGCCTCCCCGTGCTGATGAAGGCACAGGGCAAGTGCACCACCGACCACATCTCGGCTGCTGGACCGTGGTTGAAGTACCGCGGCCACCTCGAGAACATCTCCGGCAACCTCTTCGCCGGTGCCGTCAACGCCTACACGGGCGAAGCCGGAACCGGCAAGGACATCACCGACGGCGAGACGCGGGCCTACCCCGAGATCGCCCAGCGGTACCACGAGGCCGGCATCACGTGGGTCGCCATCGGTGATCGCAACTACGGCGAAGGGTCCTCACGCGAGCACGCCGCCATGGAGCCTCGCTTCCGCAACGGCCTCGTGATCCTCGCCCGGTCCTTCGCCCGCATCCACGAGACCAACGCGAAGAAGCAGGGGCTGCTGCCGCTGACCTTCGCCGACCCGGCCACCTACGACCTGATCGACGAGGACGACCGCATCAATGTGGTCGACCTCCCACCGGTCCCCGGTGAGAACGTTCGGTGCCAGATCGTCAAGCCGGATGGCACGACGATCGACTTCGAAGCACTCCACACGTTCAGCCCCGAGCAGGTCGAGTGGTTCAAGGCCGGCTCCGCACTGAACATCGTCCGCCAGAAGGTCGCCGCCGCCAACTGACCGTCACACCGCAGCGTTACATCAGGGGTCTGACCCCTGATGTAACGGTACGGTCACGGCGCATGGACATTCGCGAGGCCATCCGCACCAACGGCACCGTCCGGCGGTTCACGGATCATCCTGTCGACCGCTCGACGGTGCTGAGCGTGCTCGACGACGCGCGCTTCGCTCCGTCTGGCGGCAATCGCCAGCCCTGGCGCGTCGCGATCGTCGAGGACCCGATGCTGCGACGCGAGATCGCGATGTTCATGCAGCCGGTGTGGGACGAGTACCTCGAGACCTCCGCCGTCGGCGGCACACCGTTCAACGTCGTCGACTACGTGCAACCCGACGCGATCACGCCCGGCAAGGCGAACGATCTGCTGACCCACATCGAGACGATTCCTGTCGTGTTGGCCATTGCGGCGGACATGTCCAAGATCTCGATGATGGATGCCGAACTCGGCCGCGCGCCGATGACCGGCGGCGCATCGGTCTATCCGTTCTGCTGGAACCTCATGCTGTCCGCGCGAGCGCACGGACTCGGTGGCGTGATGACCACGTTCCTGAGCCGTGCCGAGCCGGTAGCGGCGCCGGCACTCGGCCTGCCCGAGCATCACGCCCTGGTGAGCACCATCTTCCTCGGTGTCCCCCAGCACCAGCCGACGAAACTCGCCCGCAACCCGGTCGAGTCGTTCACGACGCTCGATCGCTTCGACGGCGCACCCGCCGGTTGATCCGTCGCCCGCCGAGCGGGATCAGCCGTCGATCGCGGCACGCACCTCGGCGACGTAGTCCCCCACCGCATCCGGGCCGGAGTCCATCAGACGTCGCACGACGCTCGCACCCTGGATCACACCGTCGGCGACGCGACTCGCCTGATACGCCTGTTCGGCGTTCGAGACACCGACGCCGACGAGGACCGGGGTGTCGGTGATCGACTTGAGGCGTGCGGCGAGCGCCGTTGCCGTCGCCGCAAGCGACTCACGCTCGCCGGTGACGCCGAGCAATCCGACCGAATAGATGAAGCCGCGCGACCGCGCCACGACCCGCGGGAGGCGGTCGTCCGGTGCCGTCGGAGCGGCGAGCATGATCGTCTCGATGCCATTGGCATCGGCAGCTGCACACCAGTCGCCGGACTCCTCGAGCGGAAGGTCCGGCAGGATCGCTGCACAGATGCCCGCCCGACGGAGATCCGATGCGAACTTCGTGACACCCGGGTGATGCACCAGGTTGTAGTAGGTCATCACGGCGAGTGGGGTGTCGACGTCGAGCTGGGGCACCTCGTCGAGCACCGACGCCGGGGTGACACCGTGTTCGAGCGCGTACTGCGACGCCTGCTGGATCACCGGTCCGTCCATGACCGGATCGGAGAACGGAATCCCGATCTCGATCGCGTCGGCTCCGTTCGCTGCCGCAGCGCGGATGGCGTCCTGCCACCCCGGATAGCCGCCGGTGATGTACGGCACGAGCAGTTTGCGGCCGGCTTCACGCTTGGCGCGGAACTCGGTCTCGATGCGGCCGTGCGCGCTGACGGTCGAAGATTCGTCGGTCTGGGTGCTCGCTGACTCGGCGTTCACAGGCGGTCCTTCATGATGTCCATCATCTGTCCCACGTCCTTGTCGCCACGACCCGACAGGCTCAACAGCACGGTCTGCCCCTGCATCGAGGGCGCCTCCCGCACCAACCAGGCGACTGCGTGGGCACTCTCGAGGGCGGGAATGATCCCTTCGGTGTGCGACAGCATGGCGAAGGCCTCGATCACTTCCTCGTCGGTGGCCGACGGGTACTCGGCTCGGCCGATCGAGGCGAGGTAGGAGTGTTCCGGTCCGACGCCGGGGTAGTCGAGACCAGCGGAGATCGACAGGGCCTCTTCGACCTGGCCGACCTCGTCCTGCATCAGGTTGGAGCGCATGCCGTGCACCACACCCGGTACGCCGCGGCCGATCGCCGCTCCCCCGGCGGGTTCGACGCCCACGAGCCGCACGCCGGCGTCGTCGACGAAGCCGGAGAAGATGCCCATCGCGTTCGATCCTCCGCCGACGCATGCGGCCACGACGTCGGGCAACTCCCCGGTCATCGCCAGCATCTGTGCTCGAGCCTCGTCGCCCACGACCGACTGGAACTGCCGCACCAGATACGGGTACGGGTGCGGGCCGACGACCGAGCCGAGGCAGAAGTACGTGTCGGTCACGTTGGCGACCCAGTGGCGCATCGCCTCGTTGACGGCGTCCTTCAGCGTCCGGCTGCCCGACTCGACCGCGTGGACCTCGGCGCCGAGCAACCGCATGCGAAACACGTTGAGTTCCTGGCGGGCGACGTCGACGGCACCCATGTACACGGTGCATTCGAGCCCCATGAGCGCCGCAGCGGTGGCGCTTGCCACCCCGTGCTGGCCGGCGCCGGTGTCGGCGACGATGCGCTGCTTGCCCATCCGCTTGGCGAGCAGCGCCTGACCGACGACGTTGTTGATCTTGTGCGAGCCGGTGTGGTTGAGGTCCTCGCGCTTGAGGATCAGTCGCAGGCCGAGCTGGCGCCCGAGATTGTGGCATTCCGTGAGAATCGACGGGCGGCCCGAGTACTCGTTGTGCACCCGGGTGAGCTCGGTGCGGAACTCGGGGTCGTTCCACGCATCGTCGAACGCGGCTTCGAGTTCCTGACAGGCCGGCACGAGCGTCTCGGGGACGAAACGCCCGCCGAACTCGCCGAAGCGGCCGGAGGCATCGGGTCGGACGCGCAGTGAGGGCGCGCTGGAGTTGGTGTCGAGTTGGTTCATTCGAAGTCCCAGTCGTAGGGGATGTCGTCGTCGCCGACGTAGGGGGTGGCCGCCTCGGCCCGAGCGTTCTCGATGAAGCGCTTGACGGCCATGGCGTCCTTCTTGCCAGGCGAACGTTCGACACCGCTGGCGACGTCGACGCCCCACGGCTGCACTTCACGCACCGCGGCCGCGACGTTGTCCGGGTTGAGCCCGCCGGCGAGGATCAGCTTCACCGAGTCGGGCGCATCTCCGGCCAGCGACCAGTCGAACACCTTGCCCGAGCCCGGCTCGGGCGCGTCGAGCAGGATCATGTCGGTCCCGTACTGGTCAGCGCGCGGCAGGTTCTCGTCGTCGGCACCGAACGCCTTGATCACCCATCGAATCTGCTTTGCGATCTCGATGCTCTGTGCCGCCGTCTCCCGACCGTGCAACTGCACCGCCTTGACACCGGACTTGTTCGCGATCTCGATGACGCGCGACGGGTGCTCGTTGCGGAACACCCCGACGGTGAGGATCTCGGGCGGCAGACGCCGGGTGATGTCGTACGCGACCTGGGGCGCGATCTGCCGGGTGGACGGGGCGAAGATGAACCCGACCGCGTCGGCGCCCATGGCAACCGACAGCAGCGCGTCGTCTTCGTTGGTGATGCCACAGATCTTGACGAACATGCAGCGGCCACGGTACCCGCCGACCTCCTCCGGCGAGAGATTCATTCCGGGGAGTTTCACAACCGTCGACGCGTCGCGCGTATCGTCGCATCCGCATGGGACGTCTCGATGACATCGACCTGTCGGCACGCTTGTCCTCGGACGAGTACGAGAAGCGGCTCGCGAAAGCGCAGGAACGATTCCTCGAACTGCGGCTTCTCCTCGGCGGCCAGATCGGCGACGGCGAGATCGGTCCCGGGCTCCTCGTCGTGATGGAGGGGTCCGACGCGGGCGGCAAGGGTGGCGCGATCAAGCGAATCGTCGAACGCCTCGACCCCCGGCACTACAGCGTGTACACCTACGCCAAGCCGAACACGCGCGAGAAGCGCCACCACTTCCTCTGGAGGTTCTGGACGAAGATCCCCGGCCTCGGCGGCATGTGCATCTTCGACCGCAGCTGGTACGGACGACTGCTCGTGGAACGCGTGGAGGGATTCGCCACGGTCGAGCAGTGGACGCGCGCCTACGACGAGATCGTGCAGTTCGAGCGCAGCATGGTGATGGAGGGCGTGATCCTGGTCAAGTTCTGGCTCCAGGTCAGCCCCGATGAGCAACTCAAGCGCTTCGAGAGCCGTCAGCACGACAAGCTCCGCAGCTGGAAGCTCACCGACGAGGACTGGCGCAACCGCGACAAGGCCGACCTCTACGACGAGGCGGCCGAGGAGATGTTCCTGCGCACCGACCACGACCTCGCCCGGTGGAACCTCGTGTCCGGCGAGAACAAGAAGTGGGCTCGCGTCACCATCCTCGAGACGCTCTGCGATCGCATCGAAGAAGGCATCGAACGCTGGCACGGCTGACCGCGCCGTGAGCGACGGGGAGCGCCGGGGAGTGCCCAGCCGGGTCAGCCGATGAGGGAGCGGATGGCAGCCTCGGGGTCGCCGCTGGTGACGAGGGTCTCGCCGACGAGGACGGCGTCGTAGCCAGCAGCTTCGAGCGAGCGGGCGTCGTCGGCGCCGCGGACACCGGACTCGGCGACTCTGACTGCCGTGTCGGGGATGATCCGGCCCATGCGCGCAGCGCGCTCGTGGTCGACCTCGAACGTCACCAGGTCACGCTGGTTGACACCGATCAGGGTGGCCTGGGCTGCGAGTGCTGCCTCGAGCTCGGCTTCGTCGTGGATCTCGACGAGCACGTCGAGACCGATGTCGGTCGCCAGGTCGTGGAACGCGACGAGTTCGGCAGTGTCGAGCGCCGCCGCGATGAGCAGCAGACAGTCGGCCCCCATCAGGCGAGCATCGACCACGTCGTGCTCGCACACCGTGAAGTCCTTGCGCAGCACCGGCAGCGAACACGCTGCGCGAGCCGCCTGGAGGTCCTCGGGCGAACCGCCGAACGCGTCGGCGTCGGTCAACACCGAGAGACACGCAGCGCCACCTCGTTCATAGGTGGCCGCCCATTCGGCGGGATCGAGCCCGATGTTCAGGTCGCCCTTGGACGGCGACCGACGCTTGATCTCCGAGATCACGCCGAGCTTCGTCACACCAGCGCCTCGCAGCGCAGCACGGAAGCCACGCGTCGGGGGCATCGCCCGAGCATCGTCGAGCAGCGGCTCGATCGGGCGGGACTCGTTGCGGGAAGCGGTGCGGTGACGCTCGAGAATCGTGTCGAGGTACGTCGCCATCACCGCTCCCGCCAACGAATTGGACTCAGAGACCCTTGCCGCGAACGGGCGTGAGCATGGTCAGCTCGGGACGACCTGCGAGAATGCCGCCGAAGGCGTTCATGATCTGCTTCATGACGTCGCTGGTGCTGTGCGCCTGCAGCGCGTCACCGTCGGCGTAGAGCTCGTACATGTAGGCGACGTTGGCGTCGTTGGGGTCTTCGAGCAGGTGGTACTGCAGCGTGCCGGCCTCCGACGGAACGTGGTCCATCATCGGAGCGAGGCCTGCGTACAGGTCGTCGCGCTTTCCGTCGATGCAGGTGAACTTGGCGATCATGGCAACTTGACTCATGGTCGCTGACCGTAGCGTCCGCGACCGCTCAGAACCCCAGCCGATCTCCGACGGTGGCGAGCAACTCGGCGATGGGCACCCGGACCTGCTCGGTCGTGTCGCGATCGCGCACGGTGACGGCGTTGTCGTCGAGCGAGTCGAAGTCGACCGTGACCGCGAGCGGCGTCCCGATCTCGTCCTGGCGCCGGTAGCGCTTGCCGATGTTCTGGGTCTCGTCGTAGTCGACCATGTACCGCTCGGCGAGGAGCTTGCGGACCTCGTGCGCCAGCGGCGTCAGCGTGTCCTTCTTCGACAGTGGCAGCACGGCGATCTTGTACGGCGCGAGACGGGGGTGCAGACGCAGCACGGTGCGCGCCTCACCGTTGACCTCGTCCTCGTCGTACGCGGCGAGCAGGAACGCCGCCATCGTGCGAGTCGCGCCGGCGGCCGGCTCGATCACGTACGGCACGTACCGTTCGTTGGTCTGCGGATCGAAGTAGTCGAGCCGTTCTCCGGAGTGTTCGGCGTGCTGCTTGAGGTCGTAGTCGGTGCGCTGGGCGATGCCCTCGAGCTCGTCGAAGCCCCAGGGGAACTTGAACTCGACGTCGGCCGTGCCGGTCGAATAGTGCGAGAGCTCGTCGGCGGCGTGGGGGCGCAACATCAGCATGTCGGCGGGGATGCCGTGCTCGATGTACCAGTTGAGGCGCTCCGTGCACCAGTACTCGTACCACTCCGGTCCGGTCTCGGGCGGAACGAAGAACTCCATCTCCATCTGCTCGAACTCACGGGTGCGGAAGATCCAGTTCTGCGGGGTGATCTCGTTGCGGAAGCTCTTGCCCACCTGGGCGATGCCGAACGGCGGCTTCTTGCGCGAGGTCTGCAGGACCTGGGCAAAGTTGGTGAACATGCCCTGGGCGGTCTCGGGCCGCAGGTAGGCGTCGGCGCCCGTTCCCTCGACCGGACCCGCCTGGGTCTTGAACATCAGGTTGAACTCGCGGGCCTCGGTGAAGCTCTTCTTCGAGCCACAGTTCGGGCACACGTCGGGATCCTCGAGCTTGTCGAGACGGAAGCGCTGCTTGCACTCGGTGCAGTCGACGAGCGGATCCGTGAAGTTCGCCAGGTGGCCGGACGCCTGCCAGACCTGGGGCGGGCTCAGGATCGCCGCGTCGATCAGCACGACGTCATCACGCTGCTGCACCATCGAACGCACCCAGGCGTCCTTGACGTTGCGCAGCAGGAGCGAACCCAGCGGGCCGTAGTCGTAGGTCGAGCGGAAACCGCCGTAGATCTCGGCCGACTGGTAGACGAAGCCCCGGCGCTTGCAGAGGCTGACGATCTGTTCGAGTTCGGTCGCAGGCATAGACGAGCCAGGCTACCGAGGCTCGTGCACGCCGACCCCGGAGATTCCGAAGGGTTGGCCGGCGCGCGCCGGTTCTGCGCCGAGCGCGACGCCGGTGACGCCGTGAGCGGTCGCTTCGACGATCACCTCGGCCACACGGAGCGCCGCCTCGTCGATGCCGAGGCCGTGGGGATGGATGTTGGAGATGCAGTTCCGTTCCGCGTCGGTTCGTCCGACCCGTGGCCCATGCGTGATGTAGACGCCGAGGCTCGCAGGAACCGAGAGACCCGGACGCTCTCCGATCACCACCACGACGAGGGTCGCCTGCAGCAGCGCGCCGACCTCGTCGCCGATCGCGACTCGCCCGTTGGACACGATGACCACCTCGCTGCTCGAGAGGTCCCGAAGCGATGGGTGCGCGGTGATGGCCGCGGCGAGCGCTGGACCCGCGTGTTCCACGGCACCTGGCGAGAGGCCGTCACAGAGCACGATCGCCAGGTCGCACCCGGGCGACGACAGATCCGACAGAGATCTGCGGTCCCGATCGGCCAGCGTTCGTCCGCGATCGGGCCGGCGGACGTACTCGTCGCGGTCGGTGGCCGCCGACTGCACGGAGACGGATGCGAGTCCCAGTTCACGCAGGGTTGCCTCGACGGCCGGCGCATCGAACGAGTGCCGCACGGCGTCGCGCGCCTGCGCGTGGTCGGCTCGCAGCGCCAGCCGGTCCGCCGTGGTCAGGCTGCCGCCGGCGCGAGACAGCGCCACCCGTGCGGGCGTCAACGCTGCGAGCCATGCTCGACGTTCCGGCGTCATCGCCACTCCTCGACCGCTCGCAGCAACGCCGGTGACGCTCCGGTCGCGAGCCGACCCGCCGTGTCGACGACGCCGATGTCGCGAAGCCACTGTTCGAACTCGGGCGCTGGCCGCAGCCCCAGTACCTGACGGAGGTAGTGCGCATCGTGGAACGATGTCGACTGATAGCCGAGCATCACGTCGTCGCCCCCGGGGACGCCCATGATGTAGTTGCACCCGGCCGCGGCGAGCATCGTCATCAGCACGTCCATGTCGTCATGGTCGGCGTCCATGTGATTCGTGAAACAGACATCACACCCCATCGGGAGGCCGAGTACCTTGCCGCAGAAGTGATCCTCCAGCCCGGCTCGGATCACCTGCTTGCCGTCCAGCAGGTACTCGGGACCGATGAACCCCACGACCGAGTTCACCAGCAGCGGATCGAACTGCCTGGCCACGGCGTGAGCCCGCGCTTCGAGCGTCTGTTGGTCGACTCCGTGCGCAGCGCCGGCAGACAAGCACGACCCCTGACCGGTCTCGAAGTACATCACCTGCGAACCGGTCGTGCCGCGACCCAGCGCCTGCGCTGCGGCGTGCGCCTCGGCCAGCAGGTCGAGCGTCACCCCGAACGACAGGTTCGCCGCCTCGGTTCCCGCGATCGACTGGAAGACCAGATCGACCGGCGCTCCGTCCTCGATGCACCGCAGGGTCGTGGTGATGTGCCCCAGTACACACGACTGCGTGGGAATCTCGAAGCGCGTGATGACGTGGTCGAGCAATTCGAGCAGTCGCCGGTGTTCGTCGACCGAATCACCGGCCGGGTTGACACCGATCACGGCGTCACCGCAGCCGTGCAGCAACCCGTCGACCACCGAGGCGAGCACACCGCGGGCGTCATCGGTCGGGTGGTTCGGCTGGAGTCGAACGGAGAGCCGGCCGGGAAGTCCGATCGTCGAGCGGAACCGGGTGACGACCTCGCACTTGCTGGCGACCAGGACCAGGTCCTGATTCCCCATGACCTTGCTCACCGCTGCGACCATCTCGGGGGTGAGCCCCCACGCGACGGCGCGCAGGTCGGCGGTCGTCGTGTCGTAGTCGAGCATCCATTCGCGCAGTTCGCCGACGGTCATCGACCGGACCGGCGCGAACGCGGCAGCGTCGTGTTGTTCCTGGATGAGCCGGGTGACGTCGTCGAGGTCCGGGTCGACGAGCGGCTCGTCGAGGAACGCCGTCAGCTCCACGTCTGCGAGACACATCTGGGCCGCGACACGCGCCGCCTCGGAGCCGGCAGCGATCCCGGCCAGCTCGTCGCCCGAGCGGCGCGGCGATGCAATCGCCATCAGGTCGACGAGGCCGTCGAAGGTGAAGGAACGGCCAGCCAACGAGACCGTTCGCCGAGGCATGGGTCAGTGTGTCTCGAACATCGCGACGGCCTTGAGATGACGTTCGATGTGGAACTCGAGCGCCCGCGTGGCCAGCGACGACACCTCGTGCGTGGCCGGTGACTCCTCGAGCGCCAAGGCCTGCACGAGGCGGCCGCCGAGGATGTCACGCATGATCGTCAATGCCGCTGGGCTGATCGACTGCCCGGATCGGCAGGAACGACACAGCACCCCGCCCTCGTTCAGGTCGAACGCGACGAACTGGGTGTCTGGTTCGGTCTCGCCGCACCGCAGGCAGCGGTCGAGTTCAGGGCGCATGCCCTCGTTGGCCAACAGCTTCCAGTAGAACGCGGCGACGTTGAGTGGTGACGGCGACGTCGCGATCGTGCGCAGCACGCCGACGACCATCCGATACAGCTGCGGGTTGGGCTCTCGTTCGAGCGACAACTGGTCGACTGCCTCGATCACCGCGAGTCCCTGCGATGCCCGATCGAGCGACGACAGCATCGGCGACAACGGCTCGACCGCCTCGGCCTGGCTGACGATGTCGAGTTCACGGCCACGGTAGAGCAACAGACGAACGTGACTCATCGGTTCCAGCCGGGCACCGAACTTCGACTTGGTCTTGCGGACGCCTTTGGCGACGGCGCGCACCTTGCCGTTCTCGGCGGTGTGGATGACGACGATCCGGTCCGACTCGCGCAGCTTGTACGTGCGCAGCACCACGCCGACGTCGCGGTACAGCTCGCTCTTCACCGGCATGGTGTCACTCTTCGTCGAGCCCGCCGAAGCGCCGCTCGCGCTGCGCGAAGTCGGCGATCGCCTCGACCAGGTCCGCAGCGGCGAGCTCCTCCCATTTCATCGGGTGGAACACCAGCTCGCCGTACGCCAACTCCCAGACGAGCGACGGCGGCAGTCGGGTCGACTCGCCGAGCACCACGATCAGGTCGGGCTCACCATCGGCAGGTGCGTACAGCGCTTCGGCAGCGGTCGCCTCGTTGACCGGCTCGCCGGGGTGGAGGCGTTGCATCGCCATGGCGAAACGCTCCCGACCATCCCCGCACGGATCGACGATCACCTGACACTCCCCGACCGGTCGCTCCCACCACTGGAGATCGATCGGCTCGGGCCCGGGCTCGAACGCGCGGAGCGTGAGGAACGACGCCCCCGCTTCGTCGGCGACGGCGCCGAGCTCCTGCACCCTGGACTCCCACGCCGCCGCGCCGAGCTGGGCCCACTCGCCGAGTGTTCCCCCGACCACCATGATGTGCCGGAGCAGCTGTCGCGTCGGGTCGCCGGCTCGCTGGGAACCGCCGGTCTTCGTCGGGGAGAGCTGACCTGCCACGGGTTCATTCTTCCACGCCACGGGCCAGGACCCTCGGCTGGCTAGCGTAGGCAGCCGTGCCCTCCCCCTCCGCCGACCCTGCGCTGCACGTCGCGTGCATCATGGACGGCAACGGACGGTGGGCCGGCAAGCGTGGTCTGCCCCGCACCGAGGGGCACACCGAAGGCGAGGAGAATCTCGCTCGTCTCGTCCGCATCGCCGTGACTCGGAACATCGGCTGGCTCACCGTGTTCGGGTTCTCGACCGAGAACTGGCAACGCCCGCGCCCCGAGGTGCGACACATCCTCGGGCTGCACGAGAAGCTGTTCGGCCGCGTCGCTGAACTGAACGAACTGAACGTCCGAATCCAGTGGATCGGGCGCCCGTTCGACTCCCCCGTCGCCCGCACCCCGCGCTACGTCCAACGAGCGATCCGCAAGGCGATCAACGACACGGCGGACAACACCGGCATGGTGCTCACCGTGGCATTCGACTACGGCGGCCGCTCGGAACTCGTCGCCGCCGTCGAGGCCGCTCGCCAGTCACCCGAGGGGATCACCGTCGACTCGATCGGAGAGCACTTGTACCTGCCGGAGCTCCCACCCGTCGACGTGCTCGTGCGCACGAGTGGCGAGATGAGGGTGTCGAACTTCCTGCTGTGGCAGTCCGCCGGGGCGGCGATCTACTTCACCGACGCACCGTGGCCCGACTTCGATGCCGCAGAACTCGATGCAGCCCTGGCGCTGGCTCGATGAGCGACGCTCTCCACCGCGTCACCTCTGCACTCACGAACTCCGAGGAGCGCGAGGGCCAGCAGCAGATGGCCGAGATGGTCGCCACGGCGATCGCCGCGAAGCGCCACCTGGTGGTGCAGGCGGGGACCGGCACGGGCAAGACACTCGCCTACCTGGTGCCGGCGATCGAAGCCGACGCCCGCATCGTCGTCGCCACCGCCACCAAGGCGTTGCAGGACCAGTTGGCCACCAAGGACCTGCCGTTCCTCGCCGAACACCTCGGTGTCGACTTCGACTGGGCCGTCCTCAAGGGGCGCAGCAACTACGTGTGCCTCCAGCGTCTACGGGAGATGAGCGGCGACCAGCAGGGCCAACTCGAACTCGAGACGATGGCGGTCCAGACCCGCGTCGAGATCAAGCGGCTCGCCGAATGGTCCGGTTCCAGCCCGACCGGTGACGTCGCCGAACTCGACTGGACTCCGTCGGACAACGCGTGGCGTTCGGTGAGCGTCGGGAGCGACGAGTGCCCCGGTGCCGACCGGTGCCCGCTCGGCGATCCGTGCTTCGCGGAGCAGGCTCGTCGACGTGCTGCCGCCGCCGACGTGATCGTGGTCAACACCCACTTGTACGGGCTGAACGTCGCCAGCGACGGAGCGATCCTGCCCGACCACGACGTCGTCGTGTTCGACGAGGCACACGTGCTCGAGGACATCATGAGCGACACCGTCGGCGTCGAGATCGCGCCGGGCCGGTTCACCGCGCTCGCCGGCACGATTCGTCGCTTCCTCGACGATCCGCAGTTGATCGGTTCGGTCGCCGAGATCGCCGAGGGCCTACGCGACGCCCTCACACCGCATGTCGGTAACCGACTCACGACGCCGCTTCCCGACTCGGTGCAGGAGGTCCTCTCCGACGCCCGGCTCCGTCTCGGCAGCGTCAACGAGGCCCTGGTCGGCATCGAGACGAAGGTCGAGGACGCCAAGCAGCGCAAGCTCCGCGCCCAGACGATGACGGGACGCGCGATCGAACAGCTCGACGTCGCCATCGAAGGACGCAGTGGGTACGTGGCCTTCGTCTCCGGATCACGAGATGCTCCACGGCTGGAAGTCGCCCCGCTCGATGTCGGGCCGGCGCTGCAGGAGGGTGTCTGGTCGAAGCGCACCGCGATCCTCACCAGCGCGACCATCCCCTCGTCGCTCGCGGCCCGGGTCGGCATCGCACCATCGACCGTCGACGTGGCCGACGTCGGGAGCCCGTTCGACTACGAGGCGCACTCGATGCTCTACTGCGCGCTCCACCTCCCGAACCCGAACACCGACGGGTTCCGCGCCGCGGTTCACGACGAACTGGAGGCGCTGATCACCGCCGCGGGCGGACGGACCCTGGCCCTGTTCACCAGTTGGCGTTCGATGGACGAGGCCGCCGAGGCACTCCGCGAACGGATCGATCTCCCGATCCTGACCCAGCGAGACCTGCCCAAACCGGCGTTGATCAAGGCATTCGCCGACAGCGAGGAGACGTGTCTGTTCGCGACGGCCGGCCTGTTCCAGGGCGTCGACGTTCCCGGCCAGACCCTGTCGCTGGTCGTCATCGACCGCATTCCCTTTCCGCGGCCAGACGACCCGCTGCTCAGCGCTCGACGCGAGCAGCTCGGGCCGACGGCGTTCTCCGAGATCGACATCCCCCGAGCATCGATGATGTTGGCCCAGGCGTGCGGCCGACTGATCCGGTCGGCCACCGATCGAGGCGTCGTCGCCGTGATGGACCCGCGGCTCGGCAAGGCCCGCTATCGCTGGGACATCATCAAGGCGCTGCCGCCCATGAAACGCACACGCGAACGCTCCGACGTCGAAGCCTTCCTCCGCGACATCGCCGTTACATCAGGGGTCAGACCCCGTTTGTAACGGTCAGGTGATGGATGCTCGGAAGATGGCGTCGATGGCCTCGGCGAGGACGGCCTCGAAGTCGGCGTCGCTCTGCTGGGCGCTCAGGCCCTCGGTCAGCGCTCGCGAGAAACTGGCGATCATGCCGTGCTGGCGCGACAGTCGCTCGTTGGCCTCGTCACGCGGGTAGCCGCCAGACAGCGCCACGACGCGAACCACACGGGGATGGGCGATCAGGTCGGCGTAGAAGTCGTCCACGGACGGGATCGTGAGCTTGAGCATCACCGGCTGGTCGGCGCTCAGCCCATCGAGCGCGGCAGCGATCGAGTCACGCAGGAGCGCTTCGGCCTCGGCCTTGTCGGCGATGGTGATGTCGACCTCCGGCTCGATGATCGGAACGAGACCCGCGTCGATGATCTCCTTGGCGACCTCGAACTGCTGGTCGACGATCGCCTGGACGCCGACCGGATCGGCCGCCTGCACCACCGAGCGCATCTTGGTGCCGAACACGCCCAGCCCAGCGGCGCGGTCGAGCAACGAGCGCAGGCCCGGGATCGGCTTCATCAGCTGCACCCCGTTCTCCGGGTCGGCGAGGCCCTTGTCCACTTTGAGGAACGGGACCACCTGCTTGCGTTCCCACAGGTACGCGGCAGCGCCGATGCCGTCGATCTGACGGTCCATCGTCTGTTCGAACAGAATCGCCCCGAGCACCTTGTCACCCGCGAACGAGGGCGACATCACGATGCGGCTCCGCATCGCATGGATCAGGTCGAACATGTCGTCGTCGGTCGTCCACGACGATTCGTCGACGCCGTAGAGCTTGAGCGCCTTGGGCGTGCTGCCTCCACTCTGGTCGAGGGCGGCGATGAAGCCGGAGCCGGTGCGGACCTTCTGGAGCATCTCGTCGTTCACGCCGGTGATCGTAGCGATCTGGACTCCTCGGTTGAAGCGATCGAGGCACGGACCCGGCACGAGACCCGGGTCCGGCTACGGTCCCGGTCGATGGAACACGTCGTCGAGTTGGACATCTCGGACCGGATCGGGACGATCACCCTCGATTCCCAGTCGAACCGCAACGCGTTGTCGCGCCAGTTGCTCTCCGAACTCCACGAGGCGCTCGACCGGTGTGAGGCCGACGACGTCCGGGCGATCGTGCTGTCTCATCGAGGACCGGCATTCTGCGCCGGCGCCGACCTCAAGGAGCGTTCGTCCGGGCCGCCCGATTCGGGCCCGTTCGTACGGGTGCTGGAACGCCTGATGGACACACCGGCGCCGACCATCGCGGCGGTGGACGGCGCCGTTCGAGCGGGTGGCATCGGGCTGATGGCCTCGTGCGACCTCGTGGTGGTCAACGCTGCGACGACGTTCGCACTCACCGAGGTCCGGATCGGTGTGGCCGCGGCAATCATCTCCGTTCCGATTCTGCGTCGCGTGCCCGCCAGCCGAATCGCTGCGGCGATGCTCACCGGCGAGCCCTTCGATGCCCAGGAGGCACGCTCGATGGGACTCGTGACCCATGTCAGCGCCGACGTCACCGCGACCACGGCCGGGCTCTGCCGCGGCATTCTGGCCGGTGCCCCACGCGCCGTCACCGAGACCAAGCGCCTGCTCCACCGCGTCGCCACGCTCGACCGGTCCGCCGGGTTCACCGAGATGCAACAGCTGTCCAACGAACTGTTCCAGAGTCCCGACGGAGCGGAAGGGATGCGCGCCTTCGTCGAGAAGCGTCCGCCGCGCTGGAACAGCTGACCACGGCCCACGGCCGTGTTCTCGCCACCGACCACACGGTCGTGAGAGACTGGTCCCATGACCACCAGCCAGGAACTCGATGACCGGATCGCTGGGCAGAACATCGCCACGCGATTCCTCAGCAATCTCGACCGCAACCGTGAGGTGGAGGTGCTGCGATGGAAGGACGCCAACGGCGAGTGGGCCTCGTGGACCATGCAGGAGTTCGCGGACGTCACCGCCCGCCTGGTGACCGGCCTCGCCGCCCTCGGCGTGGGTCGTGGCGACACCGTGGTGCTGATGATGCGCAACCGACCCGAGTTCCACGCCCTCGACCTGGCCGCGTTGTTCCTCGGCGCCACGCCCGTGTCGATCTACAACTCCTCCGCGCCGGAGCAGATCGACTATCTGGTCAACGACTGCAAGGGCAAGGTCGCCATCGTCGAGGACGCCGGCTTCCTCGAGCGTTTCCTCAAGGTTCGCGACGAGCTCACCACGCTCGAGAACATCGTGCTGCTCGAGTCCTCGGACCTCACCGCCGACAGCGCCTCCGCCTACACCGACCTCGTGGCCCATGAGCCCGCCGACCTGGTCGCGGCATCGACGACGGCCCAGCTCGACGACCTGGCAACGATCATCTACACCTCGGGGACCACCGGCCCGCCGAAGGGCGTCATGCTCACCCACTCGAACATCGCGTGGACCCTCGAGTCGGTCGGCCAGTCGATGCGCGAGGAGACCTCGATCACCGACTTCGCCGGCAAGAAGCACCTCTCATACCTGCCGATGGCCCACATCTTCGAGCGCCTGCTCGGCCACTACTACCTGCTCGACTTCGGCAGCCAGGTCACCTGCTGTCCCGAGACGTCGCAGCTCACCGCCTACACCGGCGAGGTCCGTCCGAACCTGTTCATCGGCGTCCCACGGGTGTGGGAGAAGCTGTACGCCGGGGTCAACGCTGCGGTCGGTGCCGACCCGGAGAAGGCCAAGTCGTTCAACGACGCTGTCGAGGCGGCGCTCCCGATCGTCGAGAAGATGACCCGAGGCACCGCCACCCAAGAGGAGATCGACACCTGGAACTTCCTCGACCAGGTCGCCTTCCAGACCGTGCGCGGCCTGATCGGGCTCGACGAGGCCGAGATCTGCATCACCGGTGCCGCTCCCCTCCCCGCCGAGATCCTCGCCTGGTTCCGCGCGATCGGCGTCCCCCTGACCGAGGGGTACGGCATGTCGGAGACCACCGCGGTGCTCACCTGGTCGAACACTCCGAAGCCCGGATGTGTCGGACGAGCGGCCACCGCGGTCGAGATCGCGATCGCCGAGGACGGCGAGGTGCTGTGCCGCGGCGGGAACAACTTCGTGGGCTATCTCGGCCAGCCGGAGAAGACGGCGGAGACGCTGGACGCCGACGGGTGGGTCCACACCGGTGACATCGGCGTGCTCGACGAGGACGGGTACCTCAAGATCGTCGACCGCAAGAAGGAACTGATCATCACCGCTGGCGGCAAGAACATCAGCCCCGCCAACCTCGAAGCGGAGCTGAAGATGATCCCGCTCGTCGGCCAGGCGTGCGCCATCGGCGAGAAGCGCCCGTTCGTCAGCGCGCTCGTCGTCCTCGATCCCGATGCCGCCGCCGCGTGGGCCCGGGCGAAGGGGCTGACCGGCGACGAGGCGACGCTGCCGATGCTCGCCGAGAACCCCGAGGTGTTGGCGGAGATCGACGCCTCCCTGCGCGAGGTCATGGCGGGCTTCAACAACGCCGAGTCGGTCAAGAAGGTCAAGGTCCTGGCCGACGAGTGGCTGCCCGACTCCGAGCTGCTCACGCCGACGTCCAAGTTGAAGCGTCGCGGCATCCTCGCCCGCTTCGCCGACGAGATCGAGGAGCTGTACGCCAAATGACGGTCGGATGTGACGAATCGTGCCTGGCACGATTCGTCACATCGGTCAGTCGGTCATCAGGCGGTAGCCGACACCGCGGGCGGTGACGATCAACCGGGGTTCGTCTGGATGATCCTCGATCTTCAATCGCAGACGGCGGACGTGCGCGTCGACGAGGCGCGAGTCGCCGAGGTACTCGTACCCCCACACGCGTTCGAGCAGCTGGTCGCGTGACAGCACGGCACCGGCATGGTCCGCGAACTCGCAGATCAGGCGGAACTCGGTCTTGGTGAGGTTGAGTTCGACCCCGCCCTTGAGCACGATCCCCTGTTCGCGGCGCACCTCGATGTCACCGAAGTTCGATGCGCTCGACGTCGCGCCCCGCCCGAGCAGCTGGACACGTCGCAACAACGCGCGGATGCGCGCGGCGAGTTCCTTGGGCACGACGGGTTTGGTGACGTAGTCGTCCGCTCCGGCTTCGAGCCCGGCGACCATGTCGTGAGTGTCGGTCTGCGCGGTGATCATGATGATCGGCACGATGCTCTTCGCCCGCAACGAGCGACAGACGTCGAATCCGGACATGTCGGGCAACCGCAGGTCCAACAGCACGAGGTCGGGTGGGGTGAGATCGAACGCCGCCAGCCCCGCAGCGCCATCAGCGGCTTGGCGGACCGAATACCCTTCGTCCTCGAGGGCCATCGACAGCGCGAGGCGGATTCCGTCGTCGTCTTCGATGAACAGCAGCGATTCCATGTGTCGTTCCAGTGTTGCCCGTCGATCGCGTCAAACGTGCGCTTTGTTACGAAAATCGCACAGTTCCAGAGACGAGCTGTCACACACCGAGCGCAGAATATGTCTTGTTCACGCTGCCCCGGTGGGGTGCCTTCCTCCCCCTGGCGCCTCACCGGCAGCGCGTGAGACCTGCAACACTGCTGCGGTGGCCCGGCGTCGAACTCTCCGTCTCAGGACGCGTGTCACGCTGTTCTTCGCCTTCATCGCCCTGCTCGCCGGCGTCGTCCTGATCGGTTTCACCTACGGATTGACGCGCAACAACCTGCTCGACGACGAGGAGACCGACGCCCGCCAGCAGGCGTTCGCCAACGCCAACCTCGTGCGCGAGCAGCTCACCATCGATCCGGAGGACATCGGCGTGTTCTTCGACGACGAGCTCCGCACGGAGACCGGCGGCTTCGCGGTGCTCAGTTCCGCCGAGCAGACCACTCCTCGCCTCGCCACCGATGTTCGGCATCCGCTCACCGATTTCCCCGAGCATCTCGTCGACACCGTCCGCGGGGGGACGACGGCGATACAACGAGCGACGATCAACGGCGAGGACTTCGTGACGGTGGGCGTCTACATCGCCGAATACGACACCGGCTACTTCGAGGCGTTCCCCCTCGACGGCACCGAGGCAACCCTCACCGCGATCCTGACCGCGCTGCTGCTCGGCGTCAGCGGCACCGTCGTGCTCGCCACGCTGTTCGGGCTGGCGACCAGCCGTCGGCTCCTGCGCCCACTGCGCCAAGTCGCCGACGCCGCCGAGGACATCGCGTCCGGCGGCCTCGACACCCGGCTCGAGACCGAATCGGACCCCGATCTCGGTCGCCTGGCGGGTTCGTTCAACGAGATGGCCGATGCCGTCCAGGCCCGTATCGAACGCGAGGCCCGATTCGCCTCCGATGTCAGCCATGAACTGCGTTCGCCGATCACGGCGCTCGCCGCCGCCGTCGAGGTGCTCGACGCCGGTCGCGACGACATCCCCGAACGAACCCAGCAGGCGCTCGACGTGGTCGTCAGCCAGGTCAGACGATTCGACAGCATGGTGATCGACCTCCTCGAACTCGCCCGCCTCGACGCGGGGGCCACCGATCTGAACATCGAAGACGTCGTCCTCGTCGACATCACCCGGCGCATCGCTGCCCGATACGGCGAGCCCGACGTCCCGATCGTCGTCGCGAGCGGTACGCCCGAGGAGGTCGCGCTCGACAAGGTCCGTCTCGAACGTATTCTGGGCAACCTGTTCGAAAATGCTCGCAACCACGGTGGCGGCGCACTGCGCGTCGAATTGACGCCCGCGTCGCCCGGCCACTTCCGCCTCGCGGTCGAGGACGGCGGACCGGGTGTGGCACAGGGCGAACGCGAACGCATCTTCGAGCGGTTCGCCCGTGGCAGCGCAGCCCGCCACCGCATCGGCACCGGGCTCGGCCTCGCGCTCGTCGCCGAACACACCGCGGCGATGGGTGGCGGCGCGTGGGTGCAGGACCGCGTCGGCGGCGGTGCGCGATTCGTCGTCGAGCTCCCGATTCGGGTGCAGGCATCATGAAGCCGTCACTGACACGCACCGGCATCGGCGCTGCTGCAGCGGTCGCGTTGACGGTGGTGTCGGCGAGCTGTGGTGTGTCGACCGGCGACGAGAGCTTCACCGTGATCCCCAGCGACGAGATCCCATTCGACCTCGACGCGACCTCGACGAGCACGACCACGACCACCACGACCACGACGACCACGACGACGGTGCCCGATGCGTCGACCTCGCTCCCTCCGACCACCACCACACCGATCCGCGTCGAACAGGTCGACATCTACTTCCTCTCGCGCGGTCGGCTCCAACCCGTCCCCTTCGACCTGCCCGCCGGCGTCTCTCCCGACCAGGTCGCCGATGTCCTGGAGGAAGGACCGCCCCCCGATGTCGCCCTCGACACCCTGATCGAGGACGGGCTGATCGTGAGCTCGACGGAGTCCGGCGGGGTGCTGACGGTCGACCTCGATCCCGAGACCTTCGACCGGATCCCGAGGACCGAACAGACCGAAGCGATCGCTCAGATCGTCCTGACGATGGTCACCAGCCTGCGTCTCGTCGGCCAGGTCACGTTCACGTTGGGCGACGTACCGATCGCCGTCAAGAAGGGCGACAGCCTGCTCTCCGACGTCGGCGAACCACTCTCCTACGACGACTACGCCGTGCTGCTGGTCTCCCAGCCCAGCTCCACGACGACCACGACCGCCACCCCTGCATCCGCTTCGGTGCCGCCGGTCTCCACCTCGAACGAATAGTCCGCGTCTGCGACCGTTCGAGTCCCGGGGCTTCGACACGACACGCCCCGTGACGCAGATGGGCGAGCATCCGACCGGGGTGGGCACGACGGCTCGTCGAGGGCGCGTCGCTCCGCGGTCAGCGCACTGACCCGGACCTCCGAGGCGACGGACTAGTAGCCGAGACGCTCGACGCGCTCGGGCCGGCGCTGCCAGTCCTTGTCGACCTTGACGCGCAGCTCGAGGTAGACCCCCTCGGGAAGCTGTGCCCGAGCGCGTTCACCGGCCTGCTTGAGGATCGCGCCGCCCTTGCCGATGACCATGCCCTTCTGGCTGTCACGCTCGACGATGATGTCGACCCGGATGCGGGGCCACTCCCATTCGACCACCTGCGTGGCAATGGAGTACGGGAGCTCGTCGCGCGTCACCGCCAGCAACTGCTCGCGGACCAACTCCGCGACCCAGCGCTCCTCGGGCAGGTCGGAGACCTCGTCGTCGGGGAAGTACTTCGGCCCCTCAGGGAGCAGACCGGTCAGGTGCGCCACGAGCGCGCCGAGGCCGTCACCGCTGACCGCAGACACGGGGAAGTACTCGGCCGCGCCGAGCGCACTCGACTTGGTGAGCATCTTGAGCATCTGCTCGCGGCTGGCGATGTCGGACTTGTTGACGATGACCACCGACCTCGCGATGTCCATGCGGTCCGCCACCCATTGGTCACCCTTGCCGAAGGCGGCCGTCGCATCGAGCACGAGGCAGGTCACGTCGACGTCACCGACACTGTCGAGCGCGGTGGCGTTCACCCGGGCGCCGAGCGCCGTCACCGGCTTGTGGAGGCCAGGTGTGTCGACGAACACCAACTGCGACTCGGGACGTGTCAGCACCCCCATGATGCGGTGACGCGTCGTCTGTGGCTTGTCGGACACGATGCTGATCTTGCGTCCACAGATCGCGTTGATCAGCGACGACTTGCCCACGTTCGGTCGACCGACGAAGGTCACGAACCCCGATCGGAACGGTGCAGCACCGTCATCTGGTCCGTCGGATGGACCGCTGGTTTCGTCGCTCATCGGCTCAGTTTGCCAAGCTCTCGTCCATGACCCGCACGATCAACGGAATCGATGAACTCAAGACACTCGTCGGAGAGCACCTCGGCTACTCGCCGTACGTCGAGATCACCCAGGAACAGGTGAACACCTTCGCCGACGCAACCGGCGATCACCAGTGGATTCACGTCGACCCGGAACGAGCCAAGTCGGGACCGTTCGGCGGCCCGATCGCCCACGGATACCTCACCCTGTCGCTCGGACCGATGCTCTCTCCGCAGGTCTTCGTGGTCAACGGCATCTCGATGGGCGTGAACTACGGCGCAGGCAAGATCCGCTTCCCGTCGCCCGTCCCGGTCGGCGCCAAGCTGCGGCTCGGTGTGACGCTGACCTCCGTCGACGACGTCGCCGGTGGCGTCCAAGTCACCCAGGAGTTCGTGTTCGAGGTCGAGGGCGCACCGAAGCCCTCGTGCGTTGCCGAGGTCATCTTCCGGTACTACGCGTGACCCAACCCGCCGAGTTCAGTCTCGCGGAGGTGCACGAGGCGATCGCCGCGTCGCGCCCGGACGCCGACTGCCTCGTGTTCCGCGATCGCCGGTTCAGCTGGGCCGAGATCACCGAACGAACTCGGCGGCTGGCCAACCACCTCATCGGCGAGGGCCTCGGCGTCACGACCGAGCGTGCCGACCTCCTCGGCCACGAGAGTGGCCAGGATCATCTGGCGATCTATCTCCACAACGGCAACGAGTACCTCGAGTGCATGCTCGGGTCGCTCAAGGCGCGGGTCGCGTCGCTCAACGTCAACTACCGCTACGTCGCCGAGGAACTGCTGTACCTCCTCCGGGACTCGAACGCGAGCGCCGTGGTCGTCCACTCGGTGTTCACGCCCACGCTCGCCGAGGTGCTCTCGGAGCTCCCGAACCTGCGGGTGATCCTGCAGGTTCCCGACGACTCCGGCCACCCGCTGCTGCCGGGCGCGGTCTGGTACGAGGACGCCCTCGCTGCCGCGTCGGCGGAACGTCCTGCGGTCGAGTGGAGCCCGGACGACCTCTACATGCTCTACACCGGCGGCACGACCGGCATGCCCAAGGGCGTCATGTGGCGCAACGGCGACGCGATGATCGAGTGCTTCGGCGGGTCGCCGACCGCGACGTCGATCGAGGACTTCGTCGCCGAGGCCGGCGGTGGGCTGCAGGCCCTGCTCGCTCCCCCGTTCATGCACGGCGCTGGTCACTGGATGAGCTTTCGAGCGTGGCTGACCGGCGGCACGGTGTTCGTCCAGTCCGTTCCCGAACGTCTCGATCCCGTCGATGTCTGGTCGCTGATCGAACGCGAGCACATCAACTTCCTCCTGATCGTCGGTGACGCGTTCGCCCGACCACTGCTCGACGAACTCGACAACCCGACCAACGGCCCCTACGACCTGTCGTCGTTGACGGTGCTCCTGTCTGGTGGCGCTCCCCTCTCGGCGAACCTCAAGGACGAATTCCTGGCGCACCTCCCGACGGTCATGATCGTCGACGGACTCGGCTCGTCGGAAGCGGGCGGGCAGGTGTCGCAGGTCTCGACCGGTGGCGGTGCCACGACTGGCAGCTTCGAGATGTCGGCCGGCAACGTCGTGTTGTCCGAGGACCTCACGCGGGTGCTCACCCCCGGTGATCCAGAGATCGGCTGGCTCGCCAAGAGCGGACGGCTCGCGCTCGGCTACCTCGGGGACGCCGACAAGACCGCCCGCACCTACCCGGTCGTCGACGGCGTCAGGTACGCAATCCCGGGCGACCGGGCACAGCTCCTCGAGGGTGGCGTCGTCGAGCTGCACGGACGGGACTCGGTGACGATCAACTCCGGCGGCGAGAAGATCTTCGCCGAAGAGGTCGAAGCAGCCATCAAGTCCCACCCGGCCGTGTACGACTGCGTGGTCGCCGGTCGACCGAGCGAACGGTGGGGCAACGAGGTCGTCGCGATCGTGCGCGTGCGTCCCGGTCACGACGTCGATGACGCCGGGCTCCTCGCGGCAGCGTCAGCCCACATCGCCCGCTACAAACTGCCCAAGGAGATCAAGTACGTCGACGAGGTCGTCCGGTCGCCGAGCGGCAAGGCCGACTACCGCTGGGCCAAGCAGACCGCGGCGCTGTGAACGACCAGGCTGCACACGAGGGCGACGCGAAGGCCCGGGCGAGCTGGGACACCGAACAACTGCCCGAGGGCGAGGAGAAGGTCGCCGCCGTCCAGGGCATGTTCGACGCGATCGCGCCGAAGTACGACCGTCTCAATCGAATCATCTCGCTGCGCCTCGACGTTCGCTGGCGCAAACGAGCCGTCCGTGACCTGGCGTTGCCGCCCCGCAGCCTCGTGCTCGACCTCGCCAGCGGGACCGGCGACCTGTGCATCGACCTGGAGAAGGGTGGTGTTCGCCCGATCTCGATGGATCTCAGCTTCGGCATGCTCACCGCCGACCGCTCGGGCGTCCCGCGGGTCCAGACCGACATCCTCCGGCTCCCGGTACCCGACGCATCCGTCGACGGGGTGACCTGTGGGTTCGCACTGCGCAACCTCCTCGATCTCCCCACGTTCTTCGCCGAGCTCGGCCGGGTGGTCCGACCCGGTGGACGCATCGCGCTGCTCGACGTGAGCGTGCCCAGCAACGGGCTCGTGCGGTGGGGCAACAACATCTACTTCGGCAAGGTCGTGCCGCGCATCGGCGCCCTGCTGTCCGACGGCGCCGCCTACCGGTACCTCCCCAAGAGCGTCGCATACCTGCCGACGCCAGAGGAGATGGTCGCGTCACTCCGCGACGCCGGGTTCACCGACGTCACGCACACGCAGCTCTCCGGGGGCCTCACACAGTTGATGGTCGCAACGAGGAGTTGACGCTCGCGATGCAGGCCGTCACCCGCTTGGCATCCGACTTCGCCGATCGCGTCGACCTCAACGACGTCGCGGGCGGTGACGGTCATCTGTTCGTGCGCAACGCTGTTGGTGTTGCCGGACGCGGTGTGGCCGTCCGGGTGGATGCCGACGCGGCGGTCGCAGCGCTCGCGGAGATCGAGCACACCAACCACACGGACCTCGATGCCGGTCCGGTGGCGCTCGGATCGGTGCCGTTCCGGCCAGGAGCGCGTGCGGAGTTCGTGGTCCCTCGGATCACCGTGCGCAAACACCCTGGTGGCGAGGCGACGGTGACCGTGGTCGGCGACGACGTCACGTCGGTCACCGACGACGAGGTGCGGTCGGCACTCGCTCCCCGATCGATGCGTCCGGCGACCGCGTCGAGCTACACGATCGAACCGGGGGTCGCCATCGACCAGTACCTGGCCGCGGTCGCCGCCGCCCGCGATGCGGTGCGTTCCGGTTCGATGACCAAAGCGGTGATCGCTCGACCGATCGTCGTCACCGCGTCGTCCCCCATCGACCTCCACGCCGTCCTGCTGCGTCTCCGAGCGAGCTTCGGGTCGAGCTACCGCTACTCGATCGACGGCTTCGTGGGGGCCTCACCGGAGCTCCTCGTCGAACTCGACGGCGCGGTCGTGCGATCGCACCCGCTCGCCGGTACCGCACCGCGCACGGGCGACGTCGACAACGACGCACACATCGCCGCCGAGTTGATGGCGAGCACGAAGAACCAGATCGAGCACCGAGTCGTCATCGACGTCGTCCACGACACCCTGCTCCCCTGGGCCAGCTACCTCGACTGGGAGCCCGAACCGTCGATCGTGTCCGTCGCCAACGTGCAACACCTCGGCACCCGAATGGAGGGCATGTTGTCGCAACCCGGCCCCAGTGTGATCGAGCTCGTCCGGGCACTCTCGCCCACACCGGCGCTCGGTGGTCATCCGCGTGACGCGGCGATCGAACTGATCGAGCGTGTCGAGGGTTTCGAGCGCGGCCGGTACGGCGGCGCGGTGGGCTGGGTCGATGGCGCAGGAAACGGGACGTGGGCAGTGGCGATTCGTTGCGCCGAGCTGTCCGAGGACCGGACGTCTGCCCGCCTGGTGGCCGGTGGCGGCATCGTCGCCGACAGCGAGCCGCTCGCCGAACTCGCCGAGACCCAGGCGAAGTTCCAGGCGATGCTCAGCGCGCTCGTTCGTCCGTGAGCGCGGCGGCGACTGCGGCATTGAGCCGGCGGTGGATCTCGACATTGCGCTGGCGGTTCGAGGCGACGCGCACGACCCATGGTCCGGGTTGCGCGAGTTGCTCGGCCAGCTCGTCGATGGTCGAGACCGTCCCGGCGGCCACACCGTGCGCCGCAGCGAGCGCGACGACATCGACGCCGAGCGGCGTGCCGAAGAGCTGCTCGAATCGGTCCTCTGGCAGCTCGGTTGCCTGAGGCAGAAACGAGAAGATGCCCCCACCGTCGTTGTCGGTCACGACGACTCGCAGGTCGACGCCACGCTGCGTCAACGCGATCAGGGCACTGCTGTCGTGCACGAATGCGAAGTCACCGATCAGCACGAACGCGGCCCGGCCAGCGAGCGCCCGACCGAGCGCGGTCGACGTGACCCCGTCGATGCCGTTGGCACCTCGGTTCGCGTGGGCCCGCGCCGCGTGTCCGCCGAACCACTCCAGATCGCGTACGGGCATCGAGGACGCAACGGTCACCTCGGCATCGGGCGGAAGGAGCGTCGCGACGCATCGTGCAACCCCGGGCTCGGAGAGTTCGTCGAGCTCCGCCAGCTCCGCTTCGATGGCGAGGTCGGCGCACCGGTCGGCGGCGAGCCAGTCCGCGAACCAGTCGGTGTCATTCGGTGCCCCTCGCTCGCACGTTGCGGTGAGGAGAGATTCGATCGTGCACACGGCGCGCACGTTGTGGTCGGGGTCGATCACGCCGGGGCCGCCCACCTGGACCACGACCGCCGCCGATGCCGCCACCCACTGAGCGAGCACCTTCGATGCCGCAGGTCGACCGATGCGGACGACGACGTCTGGGCGATGAGCGTCCGCGAACGGCGGGTGACGCAGGATCGCGTCGGCCGTGGCCACGACGCCGTCGAGGTGACGCATGCCGGAGATCGGGTCGGCGAGGATCGGCCATCCTGTCGCCTCCTGGAGCGCCGCGACGTCGGCCTCGGGGACACCGCTGCGTCCTCCGACGAGAATCAGTCCACGATCCGAGGTGACCGCCGCGGGGACCGCATCGGGACGACGTACCGCCACCATCGGTGACGCCAATGCTCCCGGGTCGGGCAGCGGCCCGGCGACGCCGATCAACGGCTCACGGAAGGGCAGGTTGAGCTGGACCGGGCCGGTCGTCGCGTGACGCCACGCATCGGCGGCCAGCTCTCGCCAGAGCGAGCGTTCGTCGTCATCGGCGACGTTGGGGTCGCGCGACCAACGGACGTGATTCCCGAAGAGGTCGATCTGATCGATCGTCTGCGGAGCGCCGACACCGCGCAGCTCGTCCGGTCGGTCGGCGGTCAGCACGATCATCGGGACCTCCGACAAGCCCGCCTCGACGACGGCCGGGTAGAAGTTCGCTGCTGCGGTACCGCTCGTACACAGCAGCAACGCTGGGTCTCCATCGATGCCGAGCCCCAACGCCACGAAGGCGGCCGATCGTTCGTCGTGGACGACGTGGACTGCCATCTCGGCGCGATCGGTGAGCGCCAAGGCCATCGGTGTCGAGCGTGAGCCCGGCGCGATGACCGCGTGACAGACCCCATGGCGGATCCACTCGTCGACCAGGGTCGCGCAGTAGGTCGCCTGGACGTCCTGCGCCGACCGGCGAGCAGATGGGGGGCTCCGATCCATGCGGGTCCGACGATAGGCGCGTAGCGTGGTCTTCATGACAGACAGCGCGACGGAGACGCCCACGATCACCATCGAGATCTGGTCCGACGTGGTCTGTCCGTGGTGCTACATCGGCAAGCGCCGCTTCGCGACCGGGCTCGCCGATGCGCAGCAGTCGCTCGCGGCCGAGGGCATCGACATCGACTTCGACATCTCCTACCACCCGTACCAGCTCGACCCCACCGCCGCTCCGGGAGCTGCGGGACCCGTCGTCGAGGCGTACGCCAAGAAGTTCGGCGGCCGTGAACGTGCCGAGGAGATCCTCGCCACCGTCACCACGACCGCGGCCGACGTCGGGCTCGAGTTCAACATGGACAAGGCGCTGCGGGCCAACACGCTGCTCGCCCACCGTCTCATCTGGCTCGCCGGACAGCCGGACTCACCGGTGGCGCAAGACGTCGTGAAGGAGCGCCTGCTCAAGGCGTACTTCACCGACGGCATGCACATCGGCGATCCCGACACACTCGCCGACTGCGCCGCTGAGGTCGGGTTCGATCGCGACCAGATCATCGAGTTCCTCGGCTCCGATGCCGGCGTGGAAGAGGTCAGCGCCGAGTTCGCGTTCGCCCACGAGAACGGGATCACCGCGGTCCCGACCTACGTCATCAACGGCCAATGGGCAATCCCCGGCGCGCAGGAACCCGAGACGTTCTCCCAGGTGTTGCGCAAGATGGCGGGTCAGGCCGCTCCGGCCTGATGTCCGATCGCTTCGTCCTGGCCCACGGGTTCACCCAGACCGCCAGGTCGTGGTCCACGTTCGCTCCCCTGCTGGCCGAACGCCTTCCTGGCATCGACACGCTGGCCGTCGACCTCCCCGGACACGGTGACGCCGACTGTCAAGTGGATCTCGACTTGTGGGCGAGCGGCAATCGCCTCGCAGACATCGGCGGCGGCGCCGTGCACATCGGCTACTCGATGGGCGGACGGGTGGCGCTGCACGCCGCCGTGTCCCACCCGATGCGCGCCCTCGTGTTGATCGGCGCGACCGCCGGAATCGACGATGTCGTTGAACGTGACGCCAGGAGGGCTGCCGACGAACGGCTCGCCGAGCACATCGAAGACGTCGGCGTTCCCTCGTTCATCGACGAGTGGCTGGCCAACCCGCTCTTCGCCGGGCTCACGGAGGAAGCCGCGCAGCGCGCCGACCGCCTCCGCAACACCGCCGCCGGTCTCGCAGCGAGCTTGCGGTCGACGGGCACCGGAACCCAGACCCCACTCTGGGACCGCCTCGGCGACATCCGGTGTCCGGTCCTGGTCCTCGTCGGCGAGCACGACCAGAAGTTCACTGCCCTCGGCCATCGCCTGGCCGAGTCGCTCCCTCGCGCGACGACCGCAGTGATCCCCGGCGCCGGCCACAGCGTCCACCTCGAACAACCCGAGCTCACCGCGGACGCCGTCGCCGCCTGGCACCGATCCGCCTGACCCCGATCCGCCGGACCCGCCACTCGCTCACCCCCAGGCCCCAACTTCCCCACCCCCCACCCAGCGATGAGCGAATGCACCACATACGGGGTGCACGCTCATCACACGCTGACAGACGCCCGGCAACTCGACCAGCGATGAGCCAAACCACCACATGTGGTGCATTCGCTCATCGGTCGACGGGATCAGGCGGCGACGGAGAGACCAATGGTCGCGAGGAGGCCCCAGGCGAGCTGGAGCTTGCCGGTCGCGCCGAGCACGGGGATCAGCGCCGGGCCGGTCTCGCCGCTCAGGATCGCTCGACACGGCGGGACCGCCAGCGGGAGCGCGAGCATCGCCAGCACGACCGGCACCCGCCAGACCGCGGCAACAGCCGTCAGGAGGAACGCGAGGCCGACCAAGCCAACGTAGAACCAGCGGGTGCGCTGATCGCCGAGACGAACGGCGAGGGTGCGCTTGCCGACATCTCGATCCGTCGGGATGTCGCGCAGGTTGTTGATGACGAGCAGCGCGCACGCCAGGGAACCGGCTGCACACCCCATCAGGACCGAGAGCCCCGTCACCTCAGCGATCGCCGCGTAGGTCGTGCCCGCGGTGGCCACGAGGCCGAAGAAGACGAACACGAAGACCTCGCCGAGCCCGAGGTAGCCGTACGGCTTGGGCCCACCGGTGTAGAACCATCCGGCGGCGATCGCTGCCGCGCCGACCGCCAACAGCCACAGCGACGTGTCGAGTGCGATCGCCAACCCGGCGACTGCAGCGACACCGAACGACAGCAACGCCGCCTTCTTGACCGCCGATGGCGAGGCGAGGCCGCTGGCGACGAGGCGCACCGGACCGACGCGGACGTCGTCGGTGCCCCGGATGCCATCGCTGTAGTCGTTGGCGTAGTTCACGCCGACCTGCAATGCCAGTGCCACCACGAGGGCAGCGACCACTCGCCACCAGACGATGCCGTCGATGCCTTCGCCCACGGCGGCAGCGGTGCCGACGGCGACGGGAACGACGGCGGCGGGCAAGGTCCGGGGGCGCGCTCCGGTGATCCAACGTTTCATGTGTGCGCCATGATGGGGCGCGTGTCACGTTCACCGCAACTCGTCGCGCTCGATCTGCCGGGAGGCGCGGCGTTCGTCGACGAACTGCGACGCATCTGGGACCGCGGTGATGCCGCCTTCCCGATCGACCAACGGCTGCCCGCGGCCAGCAAGGCGACCGTCTGTGCGGCGATGCGCGTCGGCGAACCGGTCGAACCCGGTGACGCGCTGGTGGTCGCCACCAGCGGTTCGACAGGCGCCCCGAAGGGCGTCGTCCTGACGCACGAGGCCGTCGCCGCGTCCGCCGATGCAACGAGCGCACGGCTCGACGTCACGAGCGACGACCACTGGTTGGCATGCCTGCCACTCTCACACGTCGGCGGACTGTCGGTGGTCACCCGGGCCCTGCACGCCGGGACCGAACTCACCGTCCTCCCCGGGTTCGACGCCCAGGCCGTCGCCTCCTCCGACGCCACGCTGGTGTCGCTCGTCGCAACGACGCTCCCCCGCATCGACGCGACCCGATTTCGCACGATCGTGCTCGGCGGCAGCCGACCGCCCACCGATCGACCCGCCAACACCGTCACCACCTACGGCATGACCGAGACCGGCAGCGGCGTCGTCTACGACGGGCGCCCGCTCGCCGGCGTCGAGGTCGACATCGACGACAACGGGCTCATCCGCCTCCGAGCGCCGATGCTGCTGCGCTGTTACCGCGACGGCACCGTGCCGCTCGACGGTGACGGCTGGTTCGTGACCGGAGACGTCGGCCGCTGGCTCGACGACGGACGACTGCACGTCGACGGTCGACGGGGCGACCTGATCATCAGCGGCGGCGAGAACGTCTGGCCCGAAGCGGTCGAGGCGGCCCTGTCCACCCACCCAGCGGTCGCCGAGGTGCTCGTACGCGGCACGGACGACCCGGAATGGGGGCAGATCGTCGAAGCGGTCGTCGTGCCCACGGAGGCGCCACCGACCCTGGCCGCGCTGCGTGACCACGTGAAACAGACGCACCCGGCGTTCATGGCCCCAAAGCTGCTGACGATCGCGCCGTCGCTCCCCCGCACGGCGATCGGCAAACTCCGTCGCAAGTGAACGACGCTCCTCCTGCTACACCGCGGTGTACGGCCATGGATCGGCGCGGACCGCTCGGGCGATCTCCTCGGCGATGTCACGCCGATCGAGACGGCGGGTCAGCAGCGAGCGGGCCCCACCCAACTCGTCGTGGATCTCCTCGACCAGACCGGTCGGGAGCTCGTCGACCACGCGCCACGGACGACCGAATGCCCCGATTCCCGATCGTGTGAGCGCATCACCGGTCACTCGGCCCAACCGGTTCCAGCCCGGAGAGCGCGACCGGCTCCATGCCGGCCCGAGCACGCTGAAGCGATCGACGACGCGGTCCTTCCACGCAGAATCGGAGAGCCGCGCTGCCGGCAACTCTCCCGCGAGCACTGCGATGACCAATGCGCGGATCGGATCGACCTGCGGTCCCTCCGCTCGGTTCAGCATTGCCGCGTACGGAGATGGCGTTTCATCGGTCGTCGACGCGATCTCCGTCCACTCGACGATCTCGACCAGTGCCCCAGTGACGGAGTCCAACCGGCCGATCCCGCGCTCACACACCAGGAGGAGACCCGGGTGGCCGTCGGCGTCGACGCCGTCGGGATCCGGGCCGAGCAGGTCGGCGGCGAACGCCAACCCCAGCGCGTGGGCAACCGGACCCGACGAGATCCGTCGTGGCAGTTCCGCGCGCGCGGAGCGCAGTCGCTCCCCGAGGGCAGACCACGCTGCCGCTCGCGCACGCAGGCGGGCCGTGGGCCACACGGCCTCCGGCGACTCCTCGATGCGCACCGCGTGGAATGGTTCGAGACGGCCCACGGCTCGTGCAGGTGACGGAAGCACGACGATCGGCGATCGCGGCGGGCACCGCAGCCGATGGGTGCTGGCCATGTCGACTCGAGCGCGCCGTCCGGCCGTCCCGGGCGGGCTGTCGGTCTGGGCCGACACCCGCAGCGTCGAGCGCCCGCCGCGGCGTCGCCCAGGTTCGGAGGTCACGACGACGTCGGCGACGGCGTCGTCAGTCCGCTGAAGGCGCTGCAGCCGTCGACGCTGCAGTGAACGACCGATCGCCAGCGCGGTACCGAGCGCGACGGGCGTGGGGTAGCCCGACAAGTTCGAGTTCCACCGAAATCGATCGCCGCGAAGGCGCGCCGTGGTCGGCGCTCCAGCGGGAACGTCGATGATGACCGTCTCACCGTTTCCGGGTGAGGTCGTGTTCCACACCGGCACGATCAGCATCATCTCCTCGTTCGAGATCGGATCGAGGACCGCCACACGCAGGTGGGTCGTCGTGCCGCCTGCGGCGATCACCCCTTCGACGCTGCGGGCGTCCTCGTAATCCCGTCGCTCGTCTGCGGCTGACATGGCGTCGTTGACGAGAAGGCCGATGTGCAGGACGACGATCGCCACTGCGATCAACCACCCCGCGCGTTCCCACCGCCGCACCTCGTTCGGCACCGGAGCCGGTACGCCACGTGTCGAGAAGCGGTCGGCGGGAGACGACTCACCGCGCTCGACCCAGCCGCAGAGCACGAACACCACGAAGTACGCGACGGCCGCCGCTCCTCGGTGACTCCCCGAATGGCTCGCGTCGATCAACTCGAGGGGCACCGCACTGACCGACACGGCCGACGCCAACGCCAAACCCGACCACCAACCACCGACCAGCAGAACCACCGCCAGAATCGACAGCGTCTCCGTGGCGGTGCTCACCCCGAGGACGAGCGGACGCCGCTCCGCGCACCCGGTGGCGCACCACGTCGAGAGCAACACGGCGACGGTCAGGGCCAAGGCCAACACGAGGCGTCGTTTCACCCGAGCGCCTCCTGATCCCCCGTCGCGCTCCTCGTCACAGTCCGGGGACAGTACTGCGCACGCGGCACCACTCGGCGGGATGTGGCCGGCAGCGAGAATTCAGTCGCCGATTCGCCGAACGGCGTGTCAGCATCGGCGCATGGACATCGATGCGGCAGTCGCTGAATGGAACGACGCCGGCGTCGTCGTCCTGCCCGCCTTCCTCGACGGGACCGATCTGGCTGGGGCGGTCGCCGAGCTCCCGACGATGTTCCCGACGGGCCCGGAGTTCCATCAACAGATCGACGAGGAACGCAACGAACGGTTCCGCGACGAGTTCGCAGGGATCGACAGCTTCCCGTTCGCCGGTTCTGCGCTCAGCGTGCTCAGCGTGCACCCCAAGCTGATCTCCCTCGCACGGTCACTGCTTCGCGTCGACGACCTGCGGGTCTACTCGATCGAAGCGTGGGCGAAGTACACCGGAGCCGCCGATTACGAGCAACCTCTCCACCGCGACTACCTCAACCACACGCTGCTCGTGCCCTCCGACGACCCGCGATTCCGGCAGGTCGAGATGTTCGTCTACCTCGTCGACGTGCCGGCAGAACTCGGTGCTCCGGCGTTCGTGGCGCAGGCAGTGACACCCGACGTACCCGCCCTCCCGAACTGGTACCCACGGGTCGACACCGAGCCGGACGCCGACAACCCGGCCTGGACGTCCACCGCTGGTCGACCGGACCTGTACGACGCCGAGATGGTCGCGTCCGGCCCCGCTGGCACGGTCGTCGCCTACACGACCTCGACGTTCCACCGCGGCCGTCAGCTCACGGAGCCCGAGGGCGCCCGGTTCACGATCCACGTCAATTTCCGGCCGGCGCAGGCCGACTGGGCCGCTCGTCGATCGTGGGTCGAGGAATCGCTCGACCCGAATTGGCAGACGTTCCTGGCCGCAGCCAGCCCTGATCAGCTCAGCCTGTTCGGGTTTCCCCCTCCCGGGCACCCGTACTGGTCCGAGCAGACGCTGGCCGGTGTGGCCCTGCGCTACCCGCGGCTCGACCTCGCCCCCTGGCGACTCGCGCTGCGATGACGCCGACAGCCAGCCGGAAGGGGCGCCTCAGCCGGCAGCGACGCCGGCGCCACCGTCGATGACGTAGGTCTCACCGGTGATCCAACTGGCGAGATCGCTGGCGAGGAACGTCGCGAGGTTGGCGATGTCCTGAGGCTCACCGAGACGGTGCAACGGCATGCGCTCGGCCAACTGCTCACCGAAGTTGTCGACGAGGAACGACGCGAAGTCCGTCGCAACCAGCCCGGGAGCGATGCCCACGACACGGGTCGGGCCGAGTTCAGCGGCGAGCTGACGGGTCATGTGGATCAGCGCCGCCTTGGTCAGGTTGTAGATCCCGAGCCCGCCACCATCGGTGCGCAGCCCACCCACGGACGCAATGTTGATGATCGTGCCCGGCTTGTCCTTGAAGGACTGCTCCCACGCTGCCTTGCACCACAGCATCGGCGCTTCGAGGTTGACCTGGAACGTCTTGTCGTAGCGGCCCTTGTCGACGTCGAGCGTGCGTCCGTAGTACGGGTTCGTCGCCGCGTTGTTGACGAGGATGTCGAGACCACCGAAACGTTCGATCGTGGCGGAGACCGCGCGTTCACCGGCGTCGGCATCACCGGCATTCGCTGCGAAGACCTCGACGTCACCGGACATCTCCGCGGCCGCGGCTTCGAGCTGATCCAGCTTGCGGCTGTTGATCATCACCTTCGCCCCTGATGCTGCGAGCGACGCGGCGATTGCCTTGCCGATCCCCTTCGAGGCGCCGGTGACCAGCGCGACCTTGCCGTCCAGTGTGATCTCCATGACCGCTGAACCTACTGAACTCGGTCCTCCGCCAGATGATCGAGCAACACCACTTGGGCCGGCACCGTCACCAGCGCGGAGGCCGACGCCGACACCGTCTGGGTGAGCAACATCACCACGAGGAATCCGCCAGCACCGAAGATGCCACCAAATCCGCTGACGAAGCTCAGCGGAGCCGTCGCGATGCTCGCGATCAGACTGGCGACGATGATCCGAGCGATCACACCCCAGTAGTGCCCCTCGGTCAGCTCCCAGCTGCGGCGAACACCGAGGCCGTGACCGCCGATCGCAGCGATCGGCAGCGTGAGCGCAAGACGCCCATACACCCAGCACCACAGCACGATCGCCGTGATGCCACCGAAGACGGCCGTCAACGCGATCACGCCACCCGCGGACCCAGCGGCGATGGCGACGAACATCGGGATCAATGGGACCACGAACGTGACCAGCATGACCACACCGATCGCGATGGATGCTCCGACGACCGCCGGGATCCGGCCGACCGCGGCACGGAACACGACCGACCTGGACTCGGTCTCGCCGCGGACGTGTCGGTCAGCGGCGAGCGCACACAGGGCCCACGTCCACGCGAGCGCCGCGACGAAGAACACGATCAGCGGCAGCGTCCAGATCAACCACCCGCTCGCGAGGTCGCCGAGGAGGTCACCGACGCGATCCCATTCGGCCGAGGTCAGCTCGACGGTCACCTCGCTGCTCCCGAGACTCTGGTCGAACTCGAGCAGGTCGCCGATCTCCTCGGCCTCGCTCGTGGAGAACACTGCGAAGGTCAGCACTCCCACGAGCACGAAGCACGCGGCGTATGCGGCGACGACGGCCAGACCGACGCGCACCACGACCTCCTTGACCGCGGCGGTCGACTGCTCGAACCAGCTCGAGAACGAGTGCGGGTCCTTCGGTGTCGGCGCCCAGTCCATGGGTGACCTGACGTCGGTCCACTGCACCCCATCCCACCAGCGCCACATGTAGGGCTGCTCGGGATCGGCGTACCAACCGGCGGTCGGCCGCGATGGAGGTTCGGTGGGCCAGCTCATTCGTCGTCGTGGACCTGCCGGAAGCCGCTGGGTGCGGGGCCGGACCAGTGGTGACGCTCCAGCAGCTCGAGTTCCCGGCGACGCATCGCCGCGGCCTCGTCGGGCTCGGCGTGATCGTGGCCCCGGACGTGCAGGATGCCGTGCACCACGAGCAGCGCCAGTTCGTCGTCGAGCGTGCCGGCGTGATCAGCGCACTGTGCCGCGGCCACCGCCGGGCTGATGACCACATCACCGAGCAGGCTGGGAACGCCGGGCATCGGATCGTCGTCCATCGGGAACGACAACACATCGGTCGGGCCGTCCTTGCCCATGTGCTGCACGTTGAGTTCCGTGATGTCGTCGCTGCCGATGAAGGTCAAGGTCAGCTCCCCCGTGGCGCCGTCGTCTCGCAGCGTGGCCATCGCGAGTCGTTCCCACCGTGCGAGATCGACGATCACGTCGGGTGAGTCGTCGTCGGTGCGCTCGTCAGCGACGACGACCGTCGGGCCGACGGCGATCGTCACGTCGACGCTCGCTCGTCACGCTGCTCGTTCTGCTGCTCGTTCTGCTGTTCGTAGGCGGCGACGATGTCAGCGACGATCTTGTGCCGGACGACATCGGAACCAGAGAGCCGGACGAAGGCCAGGTTGTCGATGCCCGTGAGCGTCTTCTCGAGCCCTGCCAGTCCGCTCTTGCCGCTCGGGACGTCGACCTGGGTGGTGTCACCGGTGACCACGACACGGGATCCGAAGCCGATGCGGGTCAGGAACATCTTCATCTGTTCGGGCGTCGCGTTCTGTGCCTCGTCGAGAATGATGAAGCTGCCGTTGAGCGTGCGGCCGCGCATGAACGCCAGCGGTGCGACTTCGACGATCTGACGCTCGAGCAGTCGCTGGACTGCATCCGGGTCGAGCATGTCGTAGAGCGCGTCGTACAGCGGGCGCAGGTACGGGTCGATCTTGGCCATCAGGTCACCGGGCAGGAACCCGAGCCGTTCACCCGCCTCGACCGCTGGGCGCGTGAGGATGATCCGTTGCACCTCCTTGGCCTGCAGGGCTCGAACGGCCATCGCCACGGCGAGCCACGACTTGCCGGTCCCGGCCGGCCCCAGACCGAACGTGATCACGTTCTCGGCGATCGCGTCGATGTAGCGCTTCTGACCAGCGGTCTTGGGCTTCACCTGGCGACCCTTGGCCCCGCGCAGGACCTGGTGGCCCAGGATCTCACTCGGGCGTTCGCTCGCGCCGACCATCGTCACCACCCGATCGAGCGTGGTGTCGTCGAGTTGCTGGCCGGACTGCAGCAGCGTCGAGAGCTCCTCGAACAGGCTGGCCACCACCCGGACGACGTCGGCGTCGTCGCCGGTGATGCGGACCTCGTTGCCCCGAACGCTGATCTGTACCGTCGGGTACTGCTGCTCGATCTGGCGAAGGTGCCGGTCACGTGGCCCGACGAGCGCCGTCATGACGTGCGTACCAGGAACGACGACGGTGGTGGAGGTGGGGGTCGTGGCAGCCATCTTGCTGGACAGAGGCTAGTGCGGAGGTGACGGAGCTCGACAACGGGTTCCGGTTACGGTTCGCGTCGTCCCATGTGGTTCGTCTCACTGCTCACCGCTGCACTCGCAGCCACCACCGTCGTCGCACCGACCGATGGCGGTCTTCGTCTGCTGGCCGAGGCCGCCCAGACCGATCTCGGCGCTGCGGTCGACCTGGAAGCCCTGTCCGACGACGGCTACCGCCAGTTGCTGATCGACAATGTGACGATGCTGTCGACGCGCGCCGACTTCTCCGTCGCGTCGATCCAGCCCGAACCCGGCGTGTTCGACTTCAGTCGCACGGACGCGATCGTCGACTTCGCTGTCGAGCACGGCCTGAAGGTCCGCGGCAACGACCTCATCGATGCCGAAGCCCTGCCGCCATGGATCACGTCGGGGAGTTGGACTCCCGAGACGTTGTCGCAGGTGCTCACCGACCACGTGACGACGGTGGTCACCCACTACCGCGACCGGAACCCTGGGGTCATCACCCAGTGGGACGTCGTCAGCGAGGCATTTCTCGCCGACGGAACGCCGCGACCCACCACCTGGCAGCAGGTGCTCGGCACCGACTACATGCGCATCGCCTTCGACGCGGCGCGTGCTGCCGACCCGGAGGCGACGCTCTTCTACAGCGACTTCTTCGACGACCTGTCGGTCTCACAGGATGCCGTCGCCACGGGCACCCCGGTCAGTCCCGGAGCGACCGCGGACCTCAGCTCGTGCGGCGACATCGCCAAGTGCCAGGCCGTCCAGTCGACCGTTGCCGGCCTGCTCGACGCCGGCACCCCGATCGATGGCATCGGCTTCAAGGCCCACCTTTTCTCGCCCGACCCGGTCGATCTCGCGGAGTTCTCGACGTGGGCGACCGACCTCGGCCTCGTCTGGGCGGTGACCGAGTTCGACGTTCCGGTCCCCATCACCGAGGTCACCGACGCGACCATCCTCGAGTTCCAGGCCGTCAACTACGGCGATGCACTCGCCGCGTGCACCGGTTCACCGAGCTGCGACACCTTCGTCACGTGGGGCATCACCGATCGGTTCTCACCGATTCCCGCCGAGACGGGCGGGGCCTTCGGCGGGGCGCTGTGGTTCGACGAGCAGGACCAGCCCAAACCGGCATTCGACTCGCTCGCTGACGGGTTGGCCTCCGCCGAGGTCGAGACCGCGCCGACGACGGTTCCCGTGACGAAGGAGTCGGCGCCGCCGACGACCGACTCCCCGGCCGCCGCCACGACCGACGGTGGCGGATCCAGCCCCGTCGCACCGATCATCATCGGCGTTGCAGCGCTCGCCGTGTGCGGGGCGATCGTGCTCGCCCTGCGGCGACGCGGCCCGAAGCGGACCTGATCGCGGTCGCGTCGGGACGAATCCCTCGGCGATGCGTTCTCCCGAGCGACCTCATGGGATGAGTTCCAGCGAATCGCAGTGCTGTGGCCGGACGACGGCGAAGTCCCGTCGGTACTCATCGTGTCGGCGAACCGTTACCGGTCCGAAGCAATCCCCTCGATTGCCTCGGACCGGTCGTGACACGGCTGGCGCAGGCCTTCGTGTGATCTGTCGTGCTGCTCGAGATACTTGCCCACCGCCAACCGACTTTC
>JBAWHL010000028.1:0-9346 GCA_049593815.1 Ilumatobacteraceae bacterium
GTCAAGGGCCCTCTGCTCCCCACGCACACCCACCAGCGATGAGCGAATCCCCAACATCCGGTGCATTCGCTCATCACAACAGGCGAGCCGAGCCCGACGCGCAACGCCGATGAGCGACTCCCCAACATCCGGTGCATTCGCTCATCGCAGTGGGCGGCGCTCGGGATCGACGGGACCGGAGCCACCGAATCGCTCGGCACTAGGTTGCGAGCATGACCGATCGCAAGCCCGCACTGTCCCTCGCTGCTGTCCCCGGGCGCCGAGCGCGAACCATCGACTTGGCCGTCGACATCGAACAGCGCGGCTTCTCCGGCGTCTACTGCCCGAGCTTCGGCGACGCACTCGGTCTCAGCCTGTCGGTGGCCCACGCCACGACGACGCTCGAGATCGGCACCTCGATCCAGCCGATCTATCTGCAGCACCCGATTGCGCTCGCCACCACCGCGAGCTACCTGCACGAGATCGCCGAGGGTCGGTTCCGACTCGGCGTCGGCGTGACACACGGCCCGGTCGTCAAGCGCCTCGGCGTGGAGACGGGCAAGCCCCTGACCGACATGCGCGAATACGTCGCCACCATGCGTGCCGCTGGCGAGTCGATGGGCGGGCTCCCACCGGTCGTGCTCGCCACGTTGCGCGACAAGATGGTCGAGCTGTCGGCCGAGATCGCCGACGGTGCGGTCTGGGCGAACGGGTCGCGCAGCCGCATGGCCCATTCGCTGTCGTTGGTGCCCGAGGCCCGGACGACGGATGGCTTCTTCGTCGGCAACATGATCCCGACCGTCATCGACGACGACCTCGACGCGGCACGGGCGCGCAACCGCAAGACCCTGCAGGGGTACGTCGCACTGCCGAACTACCGCAACTACTGGATCGACGCTGGCTACGAAGATGAGATGGCGGCCGTCCAGGTCGCACTCGCCGCCGGCGACACCGATGCGGTGATGGCGGCGATGAGCGACGCCTGGCTCGACGACTGCACGTTGTCGGGGCCAGCGAGCCGGGTTCGCGACGGGATCGAGGCGTGGTTCGACGCCGGCGTCACCTGCCCGATCGTCGTACCGTCGTCGACGTCGGGCGGCCAGGCCAAGGCACTCGCCGAACTGTTCGACGCCTTCAGCTGACGTGTCCGCGGTGCAGCGACGCAGACCGCCGACACTGCTCATCGAGGACGGCCCACACCCCGGCGTGCTCGCGGTGCCCACCGAAGCGACGACCGAGCTGGCGACCCACCGGTTCGACCTCGGTGATCTCGAACCGCTGAGCGACCTACGCGACTCCCTGCCTCCACACATCTGGAAGCGACTGCGCCGCATTCCTGTGGAGTACGGGGACGGCACTCCCCTCGAGCGCCATCTGCTGCGTGGCGACGACGAATGGCTCGTCATCGATGCCGGGGAGTCCGGCCCCGAGCGGTACTCGATGTATCTCGTCGCGGTCGACGTCGTGGCCGAACAACCCGTCGAGGCTCCGGCGGCCAGGCCGTGGCTGGTGGCGTTCCTCGGGTTCGTGTGTGCGGTGCTCGCTGTGATCGCGGTCAGTGCGGCGTTCGCGTTCTTCGACACGCGAGCGGAGACCTCGGATCTACGGGCGCACGGTGTCGAGGTCGATGCCGAGGTGACAGCGGTCGAGACCGTCACGACCCGCAAGGTCTCACAGGTGACCAGTACCGGATGGATCCAGACGACCGAGCGGCTGGTGTCGTACCGGTTTCCCTCGACCGACGCGACGGGCTCGACGAGCGGCGAGGATTCGGTCGACACCGACGTGTACGAGCAGGCCGAGACGACCGGGACCGTCGCGGTCGTCTACCTCCCGGACGATCCCGGCACCTCTCGGGTCCTGGCTCTCGACGGCTCGATCCCCGCTCCGCGCTACGAGCTCGTCGCCATGATCTTCGGGCTGCTGGCGGTCTCGGGCGGCGTCGTGCTCGTCTACTACCTCCGTACCGGCGAGACGTTCTGACTCGGGTCGAGGTCAGTGCTCGCGGGCGGGACCGTTCAATCCAGTGCCGAGTTGACGGGCGCACCATCGGCGAGCACGCCGACTGGGCGGATCTTGATCTGATCGAGTCGCCGTCCGCTGGCTTCGTCGATGAGCGTCGGCTCGAGCAGTCGACCAGACTCACGATCGACGAGCACGACCGGCGGCTCGTCGAAGTCCGACCACTCGTCTCCCCATTGCATCAGCGTGATGATGATCGGCGAGAGCGCCCGACCCTTCGTCGTGAGCCGGTAGTCGAAGCGTTCCGGGTTGTCCTGGTAGGCGACCTTGGTCAGCACGTCGGCGTCGACGAGCGTCGCCAGACGATCGGTGAGCGTGTTGCGCGGAATCCCGAGGCGCTCCAGGAACTCGCCGAACCGGTGGTATCCCGAGAACACGTCACGCACGATGAGCAGCGTCCATGGGTCGCCGACGACATCGAGTGCGCGAGCGACCGAGCAGTGCATGTCCGCGTAGCTCTTTCGTTTCATGACATCACTCCGACGACGATGCTACGACGCCCGAGGTCGCTGGCGCGGCCGCCAGGCTGGACGACGTGCGCAGCGGCACCGCGAGCAGGCTGGTGAGGACGCCGCCCGCAACGATGATCCACCAGATGCGGTCGAAGCGGACGAGCGCGTCGGTGAGCCCCGCGGGCGAGCCGAGGAACGCGATGGTGAGCGCGACACCGAACGTTCCACCGAACTGTCGCACCGCCTGCAAGGCAGCGCCGCCGACGCCGATCCGGTTGGCGGGCAGTGCCTGCGCCACTGCGCTCGAGAGTTGAGGAAGACAGAGCGCCACCCCGATGCCGGTGAAGATCATCGACGGGAAGTAGTCGACCCAGTAGTCGGCATCCGCACCGAGTGCGACGATCCGGTAGAGGCCGCCGATCGCGTAGAAGATGCCGCCCACGATGATGATCGGCCGCTGCCCGATCTGGGCGGCGAGCTTGCCTGCTCGTGGCGCGAGGATCGCCACGAGCGCCGGGCCCGGGGCGACGCCGAATCCGGCCTTGATGATCGACCATCCCCAGATGTTGGTGAGGAACAGGATCGAGCCGAAGAACATGGCGGAGAAGGCGAGCCCGAAGGCGAACGCGGACAGGTTTCCCCATGAGAAGTTGCGGATGCGGAACAGCTCCAGGTCGAGCGCAGGCGCATCGGTTCGCCGCTGGTGGGCGATGAAGGCACCAAGCAGCGTCACGCCGATCGCGATCGTCATGCCAGTCTGCGCGCTCGCCCAGCCGACGTTCTCGGACTCGACCACCGCGTAGGAGAGCACGGCTGCCGCGCCGGCGATCATGACCACGCCGACGAACGAGGGGATCCGCACCAGAGGGTCTGCCGACTCGCGGAGGTTGCGGTACCCCGCGACGACGGTGAACAGCCCGATCGGAAGGTTGATGTAGAAGGCCCATCGCCAACCCAGGCCGTCGACGATCGCTGCACCGAGCGTCGGTCCGAGGGCACCGGCGACCGCTCCTGCGGCACCCCAGATCGCCACCGCCTGCGGGACCTTCTCTCGCGGGAACGCTCGCATGACCAGGGCCAGCGACGAAGGGATCAGCACGGCGGCGCCGATGGCCTGCAGCACACGGAACACGATGAGAACGTCGACATTGGGAGCGAGCCCACACGCCATGGAAGCGAGCGTGAAGAGTGCGGATCCGGCGAGAAACGCTCGGCGATGACCCAATCGGTCGGCGAGCTTTCCTGCCGGGACGAGGAGCGCTGCGAACACGATCGTGTAGGCGTTGAGCACCCAGGACAGAGTGGAGGAACTGGCGTCGGTGAACGTGGCGGTGATGTCGGGGAACGCGACGTAGAGAATCGTCGTGTCGAGGAACGTGGCGAGCGTGGCGAGGGCGGCGATCGCCAACGTCGTGCGGCCGTGCGCAGCGTCGAACTGGGCCGGCGGAGTTTCGGGCGTGGAGACGATCATCGACTCATCTTGACGGAGTCAATCTAATAATGCAACTCTATCGACATGCCCGAGCTCCTGACCTCCCACCCCCCTACCGACGGCCCGTCGACGAGCACGACGAACATGGCCTCGCAGCTGCTGGACCAGCCGTTCGCCGCTCACACCCCCATCCCTGAGCAACTGTGGGGCTTCGGTGGTGTCCACGGTGGGTTGGCGCTCGCCATCGTCACGAACTCGATGATCTCCGGCACCGACCGACCCGTCCGCAGTGTGACCGGGCAGTTCCTCCGGCCGACGCGAGCCGAGATCGTCGTGGCGGTCGACCCCGACGACGAGCGTGTTGGCCGGGTCACCCAGGTGCGTTCTGGCAGTGTCTGGTCCGGGGACCAGCGTTCGATCCGCGCCGTCTCGGTTCTCGGCACGCACAGCCGCGACGCGGCGTCCATGGCACCGGCGATGCCATCGGTGCCTCGACCCGAGGACTGCGCCGTCTACGACGTCCCCGTGCCGTTCGGCCGGTCGATCGAATTGCGACCGACCGACGACGCTCGCCCGTACGCCGGCCGATCCGATGCCGTGCTCACCGCATGGATTCGACTTCGCGACGACGACACCCCGATCGATCTGGCGCGGTTGATCATGTTGAGCGACGCACTCGCGCCGTCATACTCGGCGACCGTGACCGAGATGTTGGTCGTTCCAACCGTCGAGCTGAATCTGCGTCCGAGCGCGGCACTGGCAGGCGCCGACTCCCCGTGGCTGCTCGTCCACGCCACCACCACGTCCGTGTCGAGTGACGGCTGGGTCGCAGAACACATCGACACCTTCTCGCCGAGCGGCGCGCATCTCGGTGCCGCTGATCAGCTCCGCGTCATCCGCCAGGTGTGAACCGTCGGTCAAGAACCGCAGACGGTGCGAATGAGCTCGACGGCGTTGCCGCCCAACACCCGATCGATGTCGTCGGGAGCGAACCCCCGTGACGTGAGGCCATCGTCGAGGTCGTCGAACTGCCGGTACTCGGTGAGCACCGGCCGGAAGTTCGCGTCGAGGTCGGTCCCGATCGCGACGTGTTCGATGCCGACGAGTTCGACGAGACGAACCACTTCGTCGATGAAGTCGTCGAGGGTCTCCGACACCACACCCGACGGCCACGCCCCGATCAGTCCGCCTGCCTCGCTGACGACGAGGGCGTGTTCGTCGGTCACCAGGCGCGGGTGATCGCTCTTGGGTCCAGCGAGGTGCGAGTGGGAGATCATGACCGGATGCCGTGATGCCTCGACTGCGCCGACGGTCGTGGCATGGGACGCGTGCGCGAGGTCGACGATCATGCCGACGTCGTTCATCACCTCGACCAGTTCGCGCCCGGCCGCGGACAGCCCGCCGTGCAGCGCCGGTTCGGTCTGCAGGTCGCCGTACCGGTTCTGTCGGTAGTGCACGATGGTGATCGAACGCACACCGGCGGCGTGGGCGTCGCGCACTCGGTCGAACGCGTCGGCCTCGGGGCCGTCCTCGACGAAGTCGGCCCCCTCACAGGTCACGAACACGCCGGTCCGCCCTTCGGCGTGCGCCCGCCCGACGTCGGACGCGCCCAGGATCAGCGGCGCACCTGCCTGCTCGGCGACCGCGCGGATCGCGTCGAGCTGGCGGAGGTGGTCCTCGTTGGCCTCGCCCGGCGCAAACTCGCGTCCAGCGGCGAACTTGTCGCCGAGGAACTGCAGCACGCGGAGATCGGCCACGGTGGCGAAGCTGACCGCCCCCATGCCGGCGTCGGTTGCGGCGCGGAGGCCAGCGATCGCGTCGTCGGGGCCGAGCACCGCTCGGGCAGGGTCGTCCTCGGACATGCCGGCGAGGAAGCAGCGACCGGGGTGGGCGTGGACGTCAACTCGTGGCGAGCGCTGCGCAGTCATCGGATCGACACCTCACACTCGACTTCGACGGGGATGGAGAACGGCAGCTCGGCGAGACCGACTGCACTGCGCGTGTGCTCGCCGATGTCGGGACCGAACACGTCGAGGACGAGGTCGGAGAACCCGTTGATCACCGCGGGCATCGCGGTGAAGCCGGGCGCTGCGTTGACCATGCCGAACACACGGGTCCACCCGGTGATTCGGTCGAGATCACCGAGCGATCGTTCGAGCGACCCCAAGATGCCCAACGCGGTGAGACGCGCCGCGTGGTATCCCTGCTCGACGGTCAGTTCAGCGCCGACCTTGCCGAGCGGATGGGCAATCGAGCCATCGGCCTCCTGCGGGCCGTGTCCGGACACGACCGCACGGTCGCCGCGCAGCACGACGGTGCTGAACGGCAGCACCACGTCGGGTGGCGGCGTCATGGCGGGCGGCAACGCCAGCCCGAGTTCGGTCATTCGGTCTGCGATGGTTCCCACGCCCGGATCGTACCGATGCCGCGCGGACGTCGTCGGCGACTCCACCGTCCAACCTTGCGGCACACAAGGCGTCCGATCGCCACTTGCACACCGGTGACTGTGACCTCGTCCGCCCGAACCCAATGACAGCTCAACAACCCGGCAACCGCGAATGACCGCGATCTTCACGCCAAACTGACTCCGATCGAACAGAGACGGAGGAGATCGGCCGTGAACGACGACGACGACGTGTACGAAGCGATGGCATATCTCGATCGCATGATGGATCGGATCACCGGCGACATGAGCGAGGCGGCCCAGCAGTGGATGGCTGATGCTCGGTCTGCCTCCGTGCCCGACAGCGCGACGCCCCTGATCGCCGATCATGACCAGCTCCAGGAGATTTCGAACGACGAAGTGGGCGCAGAGGGACTCGAACCCCCGACATCTTCCTTGTAAGGGAAGCGCTCTAGCCAACTGAGCTATGCGCCCTGAAAATCCCCTGGTCAGGTGACGTTTTCAGGGTTGAACGAAGCGGTCAGGCTACCAACGCCGCGCCGCTTCCAACTCTGGTCCGACTCGGAACGATCGCAGGTCTGGCGAGCGCGCGGGACGTTCGGTCCGCGCGCTGCAGATCGCTAGTTGCCGAACAGCGGGCCGAGCAGCGGCGGAAGGAGTGGGGTGACCGGCACGATCGAGTCCACCACGGGCAGCACACCGTCATCGACGACGGACCCGACCGTGGACCCGGCGGATTCAACGACGTCCGCAACCGTCGCGTCGGCCTGATCGACGACGTCACCCACCGGGGCAGGCAGGGTGGTGATCGTGCCGTCGAGCACGTCGCCGACTCCGGAGCTCACGTCTGCGACCACCCCACCCACCTGCGTGACGACCGCATCGACGGTCGCCAGGGTCTCGTCCACCACCCCGACGATGCCGCCAACGGCATCGCCGGCATGCTCGAGGACCGCCCCGACCACCGTCTCGTCGACGCCATCAGTCGGTGTCGTTGCCGGAACGGACACCCCGGCAGCGTCCGTCGCTGTGGACACCGCATCCTCGAAGCCGCCCCACGGATCGTGCGGGACGCCGACCGCTGGGGCCGAGGCCGCGGGTTCCGCCAACGACGGCGACGCAGCAGCTGCTGCTCGTGCCGGCGGCGTCCACGAGCGACTCGGGTCGACGCCTGCTCCGGGTTCATCGGTCTGATCGGGGGTTCCCGATGCCAGACCCGACGACTGGAGGGGCGCGGTCAGCGACAGGTGCCGCTCCGAGGACGTGTCGGGCTCCGATCCCACGAGGACGAGACCGCCAGCGCCGAGCACAGCGCCGACCACCAGCGGAGCCGCGCCGATGGTCCCCAGCGCTGCTCGGATGCCGCCGCTCACCATCGACCGAAGCGCCACGAGCGCCACCATGAACCAATGCCGCGACCCGAGTCGGGTGCGAACGGCAGCGAGCTCGTCGATCGCTGCCGTGCACGACGAGCACACACCCAGGTGTGCCCTGACGCGCTTCGCTCCGGGTGTCTCGGTGTCACCGTCGACGAACGCCGGGAGCAGCGCCCTGGTCGGTTCGCACTCGGGCCCTGCGGCTGGCGTCCGCAGAGAGCCGCGGAGGTAGGAGCGCCGCAAGGCGCGCCTCGCCCGGTAGACGAGGGCTGCCGCCGCTGAGGCGTCGATTCGCTGTCGGTCGGCAACGTCGCTGGTCTCGAAGCCTTGCACCTCGACCGACCACAGCACCTGCTGGAACCGATCGGACACCTGTGACCACGCCTCGGTCGCGGGCCCACCCGCGCGGTCCGGGTCGTCGACGCAGCGTCGGTCGAGATCCTCGTTCGCCATCGGGGTCGCCCGGCCGGTGTCCTTGCGCGTCCGCAGTTTCGCCACGGTGTGTCGGACCGATCGCAGCAGATAGGCGCCGGTTTCGTCCTCAGGTCCCCCGCCGTTCTCGATCGCCCGCAACGTGTTGCAGAAGACCTCACTGACGACGTCGTCGACTTCGTGTCGATCCCGGCACAGGCGCGAGGCGAGCCGTTCGACCGCTGGTCGGTGGATCTCGTACAACTCGCCGAACGACGACGCATCGCCCAGTCGAACGCTCTCGAGCAGTTCGCGCTCGGACGTCACGAGCATCTGCTGACACCGCTGGCGCCCTCGATGCGACTCGGCACCACCGACGACCGCCATTGCCTGTGTGCTCATGGGCCACCGTACCCAACCCGCTCGACCACGTCAAGTGGCGCGCCAAACACTGACTGTGGCCACGCCGCACGCGATGGTGGAGCGAACATCGATGCGGTCGATGCTCGCTCCACGCTCACAACCCGGCGTCGACGGTGACGACGACGAGAACTCCTGCGAACCCCTCAGTTCACAGTTCTCGGCGCTTGACGGCCAGAGCCGCAGCGCCAGCAGTCGTCAGACCAGCTGCGATGGCAAGCAGGAGCATCGCCGGTGTTCCGGTGACCGGCAATCCGCTGCCCTCGCTGGCATCGGTCTTCGGCGTGGCGAACCCGTTCACGTCGGTCGAGCCACCATCGGTGTCGGCCCGGTCGTCGCCGCCGGTCGGATCAGCGGCGGGATCATCGGTCGGGTCATCAGCAGGATCGTCGCTCGGATCATCGGTGGGGTCGTCTCCAACGTTGCCGTCGCACGCTCGATGCTGGGCCGCATCGAGGATGGCGACACTGACGTTGCAGATGTCGGCGTTGACGCCCAGCGTCACCAGTCCGATGTCGACGCCGGCAGCCGCGGTCGCAGCACACCGGACGTGGGTCGCTGGGTCGAGCAGGCGGTCCACACCACAATGCAGATCACTGACGGTGGCCGTCAGGAGTTCGCCGGAGGACTGCGGAGTCTCGGCGAGACGCTGCGGGTCGACGACCAGGTCGATTCCCGCGGTGACGTCGCTGGCGTCGACGCCGAGGATGTCTCGCGTCCCGATGTTGCCGACCCGAGCATCGACCCCCAGATCGACGTCGACGGCCGCAGCCAACACGCCCGTGGGTGCAGGCGACGACGGCGCTGGCGTCGGGGCGGGGGCGGGCAGCCCGGGCACCGGCACCGGGAG
>JBAWHL010000029.1:0-1615 GCA_049593815.1 Ilumatobacteraceae bacterium
GTTCCGGTCGGGCGAGCAACCAGCTGCGCGTGCCGAGCTCACGAACCACCGCCCGCTCCGCCACGACGTCTTCACGCGCCCGAAACTCCTGCCCCGCCGCCAAGAGGTCGTCGATGCCGCCCTCGAGCCGCCCGATCAGACGATCGAGAACGCCCTGGAGGAGCCATCCTTCTGCCCGGCCGCGCTCGGCGTCGGGCAGCGCGGCGAGCCACGAGGCCGCCTCGACGGACGTCAGCCGGAGGTCGCCATCCGCGATCACCGCGATCATCGCCGTCCAGGCGAGCTGCCACTGCTCTGAGCGAAGAGCAAAGTCGATCGCGGCGAACGGATCGTCGGTCGCCAAGGCGTGCCGCGCGATCGAACCCGTCAGTGCCGCCACCGTGGAGGCATCGACGAGTTGCTCGGCGACCTCGGCCCACAGATCATGCGCGCCGACCGACCCGTCGCCGAAGTCGACGATCAGCGGCACGGTTCGCAGCACCTCGGCGACCGACGTGTCGACGCCACAACTGCGCAGCAGGTCGTCATCGGCTGTACCGGCGATCAGCGCAACCGCGACCGCCCCACGCAACGAGGGAGCGAGATCGTGGACGACCTCCTCCAAGAGGTAGCCACGCGCTTCGCTCGGACCCATGGTCACCGCCAGACGCGTGACCGCGGGCCACTGCCCTCCCGCCGCCAACGTCTCGGCGACCACCCCGTGGCCTGCGGCGAACATCGCCAACTCGCTCCCGTCGAACGACAGGTCGGCGGGGCCGATCTCCAACACCTCGTCGCCCGAACGCAGCCGAGCCAGGCGCAGCTCCGGCAACGAGCGTCCGGCCAACACGAGGTGCGCATTGAAGGGCAACCCGCGGACCAACTGCTCCAGCATCACCGGGGCGTCATCGAGGCCCGACAGGTGCTGTACGTCGTCGAGATGCAGACACACGTCGACGGGTGACAGACGCGCCATCGCTGCGAGCACATCGTCGACCGTCGGACGCGGCGCCGACACCGGCCGCGCCCGCTTCGGCATGGCCGCCAACATCGCCACGACCAGGTCGCCCACATTCTCGAACCACGCCTGGCACCGGACGAACACGTCGATCCCGCTCGGGTCGTCGTCGTTGTCACGGATCGCCTGCGCGAGCACGGTCGTCTTGCCGTACCCCCCGGGCGCGGCGATCAGCACCAGCCGGCGATTCCAGCGGTCAGCGAGATGATCGAGCAAGCGATCGCGGCGGATCTCGTCGGGCAGCGGCCGACCGAACGGGCGGCTCAACTCGCCGTTCGGTATCCGCCCCGACCGCCCGAGATCGACATCGCCGCTGCCGCCCATCGCCCGATGGTACGGCACCCGCGGCCGCCGATGGATCGTCAGGGCCCACCCCGCCCGGCCGCCTCGGGGTGTCGAGGTCGGCCTCGACCACGCAGGAACACACCGAGCAACAGCACCAGCACCGCAATCGTCAGCACCGGCGTCAGGTCCCCGCCCGTTGCCGGGAGCCCCCCGTTCGGCACGACCGGTGGCCCGGTCTGCGTCGGCGTCGCAGGGGCCGTTGGCGCGACGGGAACGACCGGTGGAACCGGCACTGTCGGCACCGTCGGCACCGTCGGCGGGACGGTCACGACG
>JBAWHL010000030.1:0-14095 GCA_049593815.1 Ilumatobacteraceae bacterium
CTCGGCGACAACCGGGCGATGCTCGCCGTGTTCGCGAAGGCCGGGTGGCCACTCCAACGTCGTTTCGACTCCGGCGTCGTCGACCTCGACTGGGAGCTGGCGACGACCGACGAGTTCCTCGACAGCGTCGGTCGACGCGAGCAGCGTGCCGACTCGCGGGCGGTCGCCCGGATCCTGCTCCCGAAGGCGGTGGCCGTGATCGGCGCGTCCGAGACCCCCGGGTCGGTGGGTAGCGCCGTGTGGCGCCACGTCGCCAACAGCGTGCTCGCACCGGTCCACGCGGTCAATCCGCGCCATGACACCATCCACGGGCATCCGTGCCATCGCACGATCGACGAACTGCCCGACGAGGTGTCCCTCGCGATCGTCGCCGTGCCGGCGGCGGACCTCGACGCGACGATCGACGGATGCATCGCGAAGCGGATGCGCGGTGCGGTCATCGTGACCGCCGTCGACGGTGCCGACATCGACATCGGCGCGCTGGTGACGCGCTCGCGCCGCAACGGCCTGCGCATCATCGGACCAGCGAGCATGGGCATCGCGTCGCCGCGTCCCGACACCCACCTCCAAGCCGCCCTCGTCGACGTCGCACTGCCCGCCGGCAAGGTCGCGATCTCGATGCAGTCCGGGTCGCTGGGAGGTTCCCTGCTCCGCAAGGCCGGCGATGTGCAACTCGGTCTCTCGTGGTTCGTGTCACTCGGCGACAAGAGCGACATCTCGGGCAACGACCTCCTCCAGTTCTGGGAGAACGACGACAACACCAACGTGATCGCCATGTACACCGAGTCGTTCGGCAACCCACGCAAGTTCGCCCGCATCGCCCGACGCGTGTCTCGGACGAAGCCGATCGTCGCCGTACGCACGGGTGCCGCGGCCAGCGGCGAGATGGCCAGCGCCCTCTATCAACAGGCGGGGCTCATCGAGGTCCCCACCGTTCCGGCCCTCCTCGAAACGGTGCGGGTCATGACCAGCCAGCCGGTGCTCCAAGGGCCACGGGTCGCGGTCGTGACCAACTCGCGCAGCCCGGGCACCCTCGCCGAGGCCGCGCTCGGCGCCGCCGGCCTGACACCAACCCGCGGACCGCTCACACTGCACTGGAGCGCGGACGCCTCCGACTATCCCGCCGCGATCAAGGCAGCCGTCGCTGATCCCGACATCGACGGGGTGCTCGTGATCTACGCGCCAGCGGTCGCACACGACGTCGACACCGCGGCAGTCCACATCCACGCGGGCGCCCACGACGCCGCCAAGCCCGTCGTCGCCGTGATGCTCGGCGGTGCCGACGGACCGGTGACACCGGGCTCGAGCGTTCCCTCGTTCACGTTTCCCGAGCAGGCCGCCGCGGTCCTGGGACGGTCATACGCCTACGCGATGTGGCTGCGCGACGAACTCGCCGAACCCACTCCGAGCACCCGCGCCGTCGACCCCGCCGCTGCGCACACGATCGTCACCGAGGCGCTGGGTTCGATCGACACCGACGACCAGACCACCGTCGACCTCGAGGTCCGTCAGCAGCTCCTCGCGGCATACGGCATCGACATGGCGGCCGCCGCTGAATCGACGCCCGCCTCGGCGATCGACGACGCCAACCGCATCGGATACCCGGTGGCCCTGAAGGCGGTGCGCCGACGCCCGGGACGCTCCGCTCGCGCCGGTGTGGCGCTCGACTTGACCTCCGACGACGACGTGCGTGAGGCCATCGCCGTCATGCGCGAGTCACTCGCCAGCGATGCCGACGATCTCGTGGTGCAGGCCATGACCGCCCCCGGTGTCGACGTGCGGATCCGCTGCGAACTCGACGACCGGCTCGGTGCGATCGTCAGCGTTGGGCTCGGAGGCGCACAGGCCGACGCCATCGACGATCGGACGAGCCGCCTCGCTCCGGTCTCCCCCGCGAGCGCGGCCACCATGCTCGGCGAGACCAAGCTCGCTGCCGCGCTCGACGCGGCCGGGTTCGACTCCTCTCCCGTCGTCGATGCGATCGTCCTCGCCGCCCAACTCGTGTCGGACCACCCGGAGATCACCGAGCTCGACATGAATCCGGTCATCGTCTCCGATGTCGGTGCGGTCGTCGCCGACGTCGTGATCCGCATCGGACGGCCGGCGTCGGGCGACGGTCCCCTTCGCCGCCTCGACTGATCGGCTTCAATGGTGCCGTGACGCCCGGCATCATCATCCCGCTGATCCTGCTGCCGATCGGACTCGTCGTCTTCGGTGCCTGGTACCAGCGAACGATCCGCAATCCGTCGACGTCCGGCCCCCCTCCGGTCTCCGGGGTTCGTCTGACCGCCGAGTCGCTCCATCGCCTCACGACCCCACCGTGGCGCGTCGTGTACGAGATCCGAGACCGCCTCGACGGCATCGATCACGTCGTCATCGGTCCCGTTGGCGTGATCGCCGTGACCACGAGCGCCACGGACCGCCCGACCGCCGACCAGCTCGATGCCAGCACCTTGCCGACCGTGGTCGCCAATTCGGCGATCACGCGCGGCGCCGTCGACGATCTCCTGGACCCCGGGACGACCTGTGACATGCTCGCTCACGTCTTCTGGGGGCTGGCCGACGACCGCCGACACGCCGCGGAACTGCCCGTCCATGCGACGGCACACGTCGAGGGGCAACGTCTCGAGGCATGGCTGACCGACTGGGTCACCAACGCCCCGGCGACGCTCACCACTGCGCAGGTGGATCGCGCCTGGCAGGCCATCACCGTCGGCATCGGTCGGCCCGACCCGCTGTCCTGACCAACCACACCTGGCCTACGATCCGACGATGGAACCGGGGTCCGACGTCGAGGTACTGCCGACACGCCGCACGATCGTCACGGCTCTCCCGCTGAAGAAGCGGGCGAGAGCCCGACTCGCCGAGCTGCTCGACGCTCGGGTCGTCGACGTGCGCGAGCCCATCGACGACCCGGATCTGGTGCTGACGCCGGCGTGCAGCCCGCAGCTCATCGGGGCGCTCAGCCAGAAGTACAACGGCGCGCAGGTCATCGTCGTCGAACTCGACGACTGGGAGTTCGACATCGATCTGAGCGGCCCGGTGAAACGGATTCTGCGCAGCGGCGCCTCCGCCTACGTCCTCGCCGACAGCATCGACGAACTCGCCGGCAAGCTCGTCGCCCGCCCGACGCCGGACGTGGCCGAGGTCCACGAGTTGGCCGCGAGTTCGACCGTCGACGACCTCATCGCCGCATTCCTTCGTGAATCGGTCGAGTACTCCTCACGGATCCGCCTCCCCGACACGTCGGGCTGACCGCCACGACCCTCCCGCACTAACGTGCCGGAGATGGCCGACCCCGACGAGTTCACCGGACCGACGACCGAGTTGCTCCAGGCATTGATCCGCAACGCCTGTGTCAACGACGGGACCCCCGACTCGGGCGAGGAGACCCGCAACTCCGACCTCCTGGTCGGATATCTCGAAGGTGCGGGTCTCGACGTGCAACGGTTCACGCCGCGCGCCGGGCGCGACTCGATGGTGGCGCGCATCGAGGGGTCCGACCCCGATGCACCCAAGCTGTGCCTGATGGGCCACACCGACGTCGTCCCGGTCAACCGCGACGGCTGGCGGCACGACCCGTTCGCCGGCGAGATCATCGACGGCGAGGTCTGGGGGCGCGGCGCGATCGACATGCTCAACCTCACGTCGTCGATGGCGGTCGCCTTCCGCCGCCTCGCCGACGAGGGCTTCAAGCCCAAGGGTGACCTGATCTACTTCGGCGTCGGCGACGAGGAAGCCGGCGGTGTCTGGGGCGCGGAGTGGATGGTCGAGCACCACTGGGACGCGATCGAGGCCGACTACGTCCTCACCGAGCTCGGCGGCTGGTCGACCGCTGCCCCCGACGGCACCCGGACGGTCACGGTCAATGTCGGTGAGAAGGGCCTCGCGTGGCGGCGGATCCGGGTCAAGGGAACGCCGGGACACGGCTCGATGCCGTTCGGTGCCGACAACGCACTCATCAAGGCCGCCGAGGTCGTCCGGCGGCTCGCCGCGTTCCGACCCGCTGCCCACATCGACGAGATCTGGCGAGCGCAGGTCGACACGATGGGCCTGCCGGACGAGGTCCGCGACGGTCTGACATCGTCGGAGAAGATCTGGGCGACGCTCGAGCAGATGCCGACACCCGTCGCTCGCCTCTGCCATGCCGAGACCCACACCACGTTCTCGCCGAACGTCGCCCACGGCGGCCAGAAGACCAACACGATCCCCGACGTCGTCGACATCGACCTCGACGTCCGCACCGTGCCGGGCACGACCGCCGATGATGTCGAACGCATGCTGCGCGATGCCCTCGGCGATCTCTACGACCAGGTCGAGATCACGACCCTGCAGCACAGCAACCCCACCGCGTCGACGTTCGGTGCGAGCAATCCGCTCTGGGAGTCCGTCACCAAGCACACCCAGGTCGCCTACCCGGGCGCCACGCTCGTTCCCGGTCTCATCGTCGGCGGCACCGACGGACGGTTCTTCCGCGAGAAGGGCATCACGGCCTACGGCGCTGGCCTCTTCTCCACGTCGATGGACTTCGCGACGTTCGGGTCCCGCTTCCACGGCAACGACGAACGCATCGACGTCGAGTCGCTCGGCCTCTCGGGCAACTACTTCTACGGCATCGCCAAGGACCTCCTCGGCTGAGCCGACGCTGACTATCGGAAGAGGTCGCGCTCGGAGTCGCGAAGGATGGGCGACATCGACGCGGTGTCATCGGTCTCCCAGTCGTAGCCGCGGATCACGGCGACCGGAATTCGGCTCGTGTTGCCCTTGACGAGCTCTGCGGCTGCGGTGATCTCGTCGACGACACAGAGTTCCTGGACACGGAACTCGTGGCCGTGCGGATCGTGTTGACCGATGTAGCTGCGCAGGGGGTGCATCCCCGCCACACCGATCGCCACGTCGGTCTGCCCCTCCCGCCACGGACGACCGAACGTGTCGCTGATCACCACGGCGACGTCGACACCGAGTTCGGCGAACCGCTGTCGATGCCGGCGCGCCGAGGCGTCGGAATCCTCGGGCAGGACGAGGACGCGACCGTGCGCGCCGCTCGACGACTGATCGACACCGGAGTTGGCGCAACAGAAACCGTGATGCGTCTCGGTGATCAGCACCGGGCCGATCTGGCGAATGATCCGCTTCGACTGGCGCAACACCACTTCGACGACACGCGGATCCTTCTCCCAGCGCAGCGCCCACGACTCGGCGAACCTGGACGGTTCGATCGTGTCGAGCTCGATCGAGCATCCCTCGGCCTTCGACACGATCTTCGACGTGATGACGACGATGTCCCGGTCGTCGAGCGGATCCCCCTGCTCGATGGCCGCCTGGTGGATCTGGGAGGCGAGGTCGTCGCCGACGACGATCTCGGGAAGACCGTCGATGCCGACGACCTCGAGTCTGCTCACAGGCCGGCGAGGAACGACACGATGGCCGCGTTGACCGGCTCGGGGTTCGTCAGGTTGGCGGCGTGTGCCCCTCCGACCTTCACGACGTCGCCGCTCCCGGTGAGGGCGGCGGCCAGGCTCTCTGCCTTCTCCATCGAGATGGCGTTGTCCTCCGTGCCGTGCACGACGAGGGCCGGACACGTGATCTCACCGATCCGGTCGGTGATGTCGTCGCGGTGCATCAAGGTCGCGAAGGGCTGCACGATGTAGTCGTTCGGCTGCTGCTTCCACTTGGCAATCCAGTTCGGGTTCTCGTCGGGGTCGGAGATGATGATCCCCGCGATCGCCTCGAGGAGTTCGTCGACCGGTCCGGCCGCGAGCCATGTGTCGCGCATTCCCTCGTACGCGGGGACCAGCTCAGGGTCCTCGACGCCCGCTTGGGTGTCGAGCAGGATCAGGGCGCGCACTCGTTCGGGCGCCGTCAGGGCGACACGCAGTGACAGGAAACCGCCCTGGCTCATTCCACCGACCACGGCGCGGTCGATGCCAAGATGGTCGAGGAGCGCCAGACAGTCGTTCGCAGAGTCCCAGTAGGTGAACGGCTGACCGTCGTAGGACGTCTGCCCGAAGCCACGTTCGTCCCAGGTGATCACCCGATACCGATCGCGCAGTGCCGCGACCTGGTGGACGAACATCTCCTGATCCATGAGGAAGCCGTGAGCGAGGATGACCGGCGGTCCGTCGCCACCGGTGTCCTCGAAGTGGATGCTCTGGCCGTTGATGTCAGCGTGGGGCATGGGCTGACCGTATCCCATCGGCCAACATGGGGAGATGGCCAACGTTTCTGAGATCTTCGACCCCTCGGCGTGGGACGTCGTTCCCGGTTTCGAGTTCACCGACATCACCTACCACCGAGCCGTCGATGCGGGTGTCGTCCGCATCGCGTTCGACCGTCCCGAGATCCGCAACGCGTTCCGTCCCCACACGGTCGACGAGCTGTACACGGCCCTCGATCACGCCCGCATGTCGACCGACGTGGGGTGTGTGCTCCTCACCGGCAACGGACCGTCGCCCAAGGACGGCGGGTGGGCCTTCTGCTCGGGCGGCGACCAGCGCATCCGCGGCAAGGACGGCTACAAGTACGCCGAGGGCACGACCGCGGACTCCATCGAGCCGGGTCGCGCCGGCCGGCTGCACATCCTCGAAGTGCAGCGTCTCATCCGCTTCATGCCCAAAGTCGTCATCTGCGTCGTTCCGGGCTGGGCGGCAGGGGGCGGCCACTCGCTCCACGTCGTCGCCGATCTCACCCTCGCGAGTACCGAGCATGCTCGCTTCAAGCAGACCGACGCCGACGTCGCCAGCTTCGACGGCGGTTACGGGTCCGCCTACCTGGCACGCCAGGTCGGCCAGAAGTTCGCACGGGAGATCTTCTTCCTCGGCCGCGAGTACAGCGCCGACGACATGGTCGCCATGGGAGCCGTCAACGCGTCGATCCCCCACGACGAGCTCGAAGCCACCGCCCTGCAATGGGGACGCGAGGTCTGTGCCAAGAGCCCGACGGCGCAGCGGATGCTGAAGTACTCGTTCAACCTGATCGACGACGGCCTCGTCGGCCAACAGATCTTCGCCGGTGAGGCGACGCGCCTCGCCTATGGCACCGACGAAGCCGCCGAGGGCCGCGACAGCTTCCTCGAGAAGCGGGACCCCGACTGGTCCCCGTACCCGTACCACTACTGACCGTGGACCCTGTCCAGCCGGTCCAGCCCGTCCAGCCCATCCGCATCGAGGATCCCGACGACCCACGATTCCGCCAGTTCCGGCTCAAGGAACGCGGCCTGGCGAGCCGCGCCGACAAGCGCGACGACGCCGGGGCAGGCATGTTCCTCGCCGAGGGCGACCTGGTGGTCGAACGGGCGATCGAATCCGGTTGCCGGCCGGTTGCCGCCCTCGTCGACATCGAGCGCATCCCCGATGTCGCGAATCGGATCGACTGCCCGGTGTACGGCGGCGGCGAACGGGTTCGCCAGGTGGTGTCCGGATTGGGCGTGCCCTCGGCGATCCTCGCGTTGTTCCACCGCCCACCGCGCCCCACCGTCGCCGAACTCGCCGCCACCGCTCGACGCCTCGTCGTCGTCGAGGCCGTCGACAATCCGTCCAACATCGGTGCGATCATCCGCAACGCCGCTGCGCTCGGCTGGGATGGACTGATCCTCGACCACACCAGCGCCGACCCCCTGGCGCGCCGCTCGCTTCGTGTCGCCATGGGCACCGTCTTCGCGCTCCCGCACGCCCGCACGACGACCCTGGTCGACGACCTGCGGGGGTTGCCCGACGTCGAGCTCTACGCCATGACTCCGGACCCGGCGGCCACACCGATCGACGAGATCACCCCGGGGCCACGGGCCGCCGTGCTGATCGGCTCCGAACGATCCGGGCTCAGCGATGCGCTGCTCGGTCTCGCCCGACCGGTGCGCATACCGATGGCGTCGGGGGTCGACTCGCTGAACGCCGCGGCAGCGACCGCTGTCGCGTGTTACGCGCTCCGCGGCGACCGACGGTAGAACTGACACCGATGACTGCCGTCCTGCTCCTCTCCTGTCCCGATCAGCAGGGCATCGTGGCTGCCACCGCCCAGTTCCTGGCCGAGCACGACGGCAACATCGTGCACGCCGAGCAACACGTCGACGCGAGCGGGGCGACGATGTTCTTCCAGCGCGTCGAGTTCGAGCTCGACGGGTTCGGGCTGGCCCGGGACGACATCGAAGCGGCGTTCGCGCCGATCGCCGCCCACTTCGACATGCGCGTCGACCTCCGATTCACCGACGTGCCGACACCGACGGCGATCATGGCCTCCAAGCAGCCCCACTGTCTGTACGACCTGCTGACACGGTGGCGCAGTGGTGAGTTGCCAATGGATCTGCGTCTCGTGGTGTCGAACCACCCCGATCACGCGGCGATCTCCGAGCACATGGGGGTCCCCTATCTGCATCTGCCGGTCACGCCCGACACCCGTCGCGACCAGGAACGTCAGGTGCTCGGCGCACTCGACGAACACGGCGTCGAACTGGTGGTCCTGGCGCGCTACATGCAGATCCTCAGCGACGAGTTCATCTCACGGCATCCGAGTCGGATCATCAACATCCACCACTCGTTCCTGCCGTCGTTCGTCGGCGCGAACCCGTACCGACAGGCCCACGACCGCGGCGTGAAGCTGATCGGTGCAACCGCGCACTACGCGACCGCCGACCTCGACGAGGGACCGATCATCGAACAGGAGACGGCCCACGTCACCCATCGCGACGACGTACGCCGGCTCACGGCGCGCGGCCGCGACCTGGAGACCATCGTGTTGGCACGGGCAGTTCGGGCTCACCTGGAGCATCGGGTGCTCGTGCACGGACGCACCACCGTCGTGTTCTCCTGACCGGTCGGGTCAGTCCGTCGCGGCGGCCCGGCGCGACCGGCGTCCGCGCGGTGCGCTGCCGCTCGGTTCCCAGGTGAACCTCGTCAACGCGACGACCAGACCGGCAACACCCCAGATTGCGACGATCGCGAGGTTCGACCACGCGAACGCCGGAGCGGCGACCAGGGGCGAGAAGCAGTCCTGGAACGCTTCGGCGAACGGCTTGAGCGGGAACACGCCACCGACCACGTCGATCCACTCCGGCGCGTCGTCGAGCGGAATGAAGATGTTCGACACGAAGGCCAACGGGAGAATGATCGCGTTCGCCGCCGCGGACGAGGAACTCGCCGACTTGACCACCGCGGCCAGCGCCATGCCCAACGCGGCGAACGATCCGACACCGACGACGAAGGTCAGTACGGCAGCAGGCATCTTGGCCGCCTCGATCTGCAGGTCGTAGGCGACGACGCCGAGCCCGAGCATCAGCACGACGCCGATGAGCGCGATGATCACGGCGGACATGATGAAGCCCGCCAGGTAGATCCACGTCGGCAGCGGCGTACCGCGCCACCGCTTGAGCACGCCCTCGTCACGGCGGATCGGCACCATGTTGGCGAGGTTGGTGAACGTCGCAGACACCGCGGTGAACGCTGCGAGTCCACCCGTGTAGAACTGTTGGGCCGGCCACTCCCCCGCAGGCGTCGACACCGTGCCGCCACCGAACAGCGCGTTGAACAGCACCAACATGATGAGTGGCAACCCCAGCGTGAAGAACACCGCAACGGGGATGCGAGCAAACGTGACGAGCTGGTAGCGAGTCTGCCTGACGATCAGTGCCAACGGTGACGGGAATGCGGTCATTCGGCGACCGTCCCCGAATCGGTGAGCGACAGGTACACGTCCTCGAGCGACACCCGCTCGACCGACAGCCCCTCGAGTTCGAGACCCGCCTCGACCGCCCACCCGGTCAGCCGGTGTACCGCAGCCGTCGGCTCGTCGACCGTTGCCTCGACGAGGTGGCCAGAGAGCCGGATGTCGGCACCGAGCAGCTGGCCGAACGTCGTGACAGCGGTGTCGATCGACACGGCATCAGGCAGCGCGAACCGCACGATCGTGCCGCTCACCTGCGCCGAGAGCTCCGAGGGCGACCCTTCGGCGATCATCCGGCCCCGTGCGAGCACCCCGACTCGGTCGGCGAGGTGCTCCGCCTCGTCGAGGTAGTGGGTGGTCAACAACACCGTGGTGCCATCGGAACTCAGCGCCTCGATCAGGTCCCACGATCGGCGGCGTGCCGACGGGTCGAATCCCGTCGTCGGTTCGTCGAGGAACAGCAGCTCGGGCCGACCGATGATGCCGAGTGCGAGGTCGATCCGGCGCCGTTGTCCGCCGGACAACGAGCCCACGCGCTCATCGACCTTCTCGTCGAGGCCGACGAGGCCGACGACCTCGTCGAGCGACCGAGGATTGCGGTAGCAGCTGCCATACAGGTCGATCACTTCGCGAACCGTGAACTCGCTCTCGACGCCACTCGACTGCAACACGATGCCAATGCGGTCGCGGAACTCGCGTCCGGCCGTCGCCGGGTCGCCGCCGAGCACCGTCACGCTGCCCGAGGTGGCCGTTCGGTGACCTTCGAGAATCTCGACGGTGGTCGACTTGCCAGCGCCGTTCTCGCCGAGCAGGGCGTAGACCTCACCCGGTTCGATCCGGAACGACAGCCCGTCGACGGCCATCGTCGAGGCGTAGTGCTTGCGGAGTTCGTGGACCTCGACGACGGACATCGCTGCGAACCTACCCGCGGTCGTTGCGGAGGTGTTCGGCCGCGGAGACGAAATACCCCATCAGTTCGTCGGCAACTCCGTCGGGGAGGTCGCGCTCGGCACAGACGTGTTCGACGGCGGCGGCCATGTGCACGAGCCAACGATCCCGCTCGAGCGGACCGACGTGGAACGGGAAGTGACGCATCCGCAGGCGTGGATGGCCTCGCTCCTCCATGTAGGTGGTCGGGCCACCCCAGTACTGGACGAGGAACAGCATCAGCCGATGCCGGGCACCGGTCAGGTCGGGCTGCTCCGGATAGAGCGGGAGGAGCACCTCGTCGGTGCGGACACCGTCGTAGAAGTGATCGACGAGTTCCTCGAAGAAGGGCTGCCCGCCCACCCGAAAAAACAGCGTGGGCGCCGTGTTGTCCACGGCGCCCACGCTAGGGGGAGTTTCTCGCGAAGCGAAGGGGGAAGCGCTTCGGCGAGATCTGGTGTCGACGCTCAGGCGTCGGCGAAGATGGTGTCGGCGTCGAACTTGCGGTACTCGACGAGTTCCGCAGTGTTGAGCACGAACGGCGTGGCGTCGTTGCACGGATCGAGCACGACGGCGTCGTCGGTCGCGAGCAGGACGAGCACGGTGATGACGTCGTCGTCGTGCACCAGTTCGATCACGTCACCGGTGTTCAGTTGTTCCATCAACATCGTCGTCATGTCAGTTCCTTCTCTGGAGTTCTTGCTGGCGACCATCGTCGTCGGCATGTTCAAGACATCGGTAAGAACCGGGGTCAGCTTGAGAAATTCCTGACAGCGCCCGTGCCATTGGTCACCCGTCAGCTGGCGAGCTCCCAGTAGTTCTGCAGCTCGATCTCGGTGTCGGGTTCCATCACGTGGTTGCGTGGGGCCCTCGGCGCGGACTTGACGGTGCGCTTGTCGTACGGCACCACGAAGTTGCCGTCGTCGGTCAGATACCCAGCAGCGACGGGCAGGTAGTGCGACGAGTGCAAGAGACCCAGGTCGACGACCGCCCAGGTCGGCTCACCGGCGACGTCGTAGATGACGTCCTCGATGGTGCCGATCAAGCGATTCTCGGTGTCGACGACGTCGTGTCCTCGGAAATGGGTGGTCATGGCTTCGCTCCTTGTGCATCGCCCGCTGTGGGTGTGACACTGCGATACCCGCCGCCCGTTGTCATCAAACCGTAATATTTCGGCCGGACGACGTCAAGAGGTTCTGCTCAGTGGAACCGCCTCAGTGAAAGGACGGTTCCTCGTAGTCGGGGAAGATGTCGGGGAGCCCATCGCTGACCTTCACCGGGTACGACGGCGGTCGTTTCTCGAGGAAGCTCTCGACACCCTCGCGGGCGTCGGCGCTGGCGCCACGCGACTGGATCCCGCGCGAGTCGACCCGGTGCGCTTCCATCGGGTGGTCCGCGCCGAGCATGCGCCAGAGCATCTGACGGGTGAGGGCGACCGACACCGGGGCGGTGTTGTCGGCGATCTCCCGTGCGATCTCGCGGGCGGCGTCGAGCAATTCGTCAGCCGGGTGCACGCTGCGCACGAGTCCGCGCTCCTGCGCCTCGGCCGCCGGGATCAGACGTCCGGTGTAGCACCACTCCGCAGCGGTGCTGATGCCGACCAGTCGTGGCAGGAACCACGAGGAACAGGCTTCGGGCACGATGCCGCGACGGGCGAACACGAACCCGAAACGGGCGGTGTCGGCGGCGAGCCGGATGTCCATCGGCAACGTCATCGTGACGCCGACGCCGACCGCAGCCCCGTTGATGGCCCCGATGACCGGCTTCGTGCAGTCGAAGATCCGCAGCGAGACCATGCCGCCGCCGTCTCGTGGGACACCCGCATCGGTCTGGATGTCGCTGCCGCCCTTGGAGAACGTGTCTCCGCCCGCACCGAGATCGGCCCCAGCGCAGAACGCCCGCTCCCCCGATCCGGTGACGATGACGACGCGCACGTCGTCGTCCGCGTCGATCCGGTCGAACGCGTCGATCACCTCGTACATCATCCGCCCCGTGAACGCATTCATCCGCTCCGGCCGATGCAACGTGACCGTCGCGATCCCCTCGGCCACCTCGTACAGGATCTCTTCGTACTCCATGCCGTCACCGTAGGTGTCAGACCACAGCCGCGCTCCATCAGGTGTTACATCAGGGGTCAGACCCCGTTTGTAACGGTCGGCGCCATCGACGCCGGCGGGAGACCAGGGCGTTACAAATGGGGTCTGACCCCTGATGTAACGGTGGGGCGCTAGACGTCGAGGAAGCGGGAGGCGGCGATGCCGGAGCCGATGGCACCCGCAAGGGCACCGATCACGAACATGATCAGCATCACGGTCTGGTCGTAGCCGTCGACCACGACGAGCGCGGAGAAACCGCTGTTGTCGGGGAAGTTCTGGACGCCAGAGGTCCACTGCGAGTTCCACGCCCACAGCCCGAGGCTCGCGAGACCACCGCCGATGATGCCGTGCAGCAGACCTTCGAGCATGAACGGAATCCGGATGAACCAGTCGGTCGCACCCACGAGTTTCATCACTTCGATCTCGCGTCTTCGTGCGAAGATCGCCGTTCTGATCGTGTTCCAGATCAGCAGGATGGCCGCCAGCAACAAGAACACCGAGAGCAACAGCAGCCGGAACCCGAAGAAGCTCTGCAGCTGGGTGATCAGACTGATCTGGTCCTCGGCGAAGCTGACGTCGTAGACGCCGGGCAGCTCGGAGAAGGCGTCGGACACCTGGCGGAGCAGCTCCACGTCGGTGTCCTCGGTCGGTACGGCCTTGAACTGGGTGAGGATCGTGTCCTCGGTCAGCAGGTCACGCATCCCGGGCTCGCCGGCGAAGATCCGGTCCGCTTCTTCGAGTGAACAGATCTCGTCGCAGTACTCGAACGTCTCGATGAACTGGCTCTGGGCGGTGAGCGCGTCGTCGACGAGGGTCAACTGGCCTTCGGTCGCCGTCGGGTTCATGAAGACGATCATCTCGACGCCGCCTTCCCAGCGGGCGAGCAGGTTGTCGAACGCGTGCTGGCTGAGCAGCGTCAGACCGACGCCGAGCAGCGAGATGGCCGCGGTGATGATCGAGGCGACGGTCAGCGTCGCATTGCGACGGAAACTGTCGAAGGTCTCACGGAGTGTGTAGCGAAGTCGGGACAGCATGTCAGATCACTCGTAGACGCCGCGGGCCTGGTCGCGCACGATGACGCCACGGTCGAGCTGGATCACGCGCTTGCGCATCGTGTTGACGATGCGCTGATCGTGGGTGGCCATCACCACGGTCGTGCCGGTCTTGTTGATTCGGTCGAGCAGGCGCATGATGCCCTCACCGGTCGCCGGGTCGAGGTTGCCGGTGGGCTCGTCGGCGAGCAGGACCAGCGGCCGGTTGACGAACGCCCGGGCGATGGCGACCCGCTGGGCCTCGCCGCCGGAGAGCTCCGAGGGCATGCGGTCGGCCTTGCCGGCCAGATCGACGAGGTCGAGCACCTCCGGCACGACCGTGCGGATCGTGTGCCGCGGCTTGCCGATCACCTCGAGGGCGAACGC
>JBAWHL010000031.1:0-4952 GCA_049593815.1 Ilumatobacteraceae bacterium
ACGAGGCGATGTACTCGACCGGGTAGTGCGCCTTCATGTAAGCGGTCTGATACGTGATCAGTCCGTACCCGAACGTGTGGCTCTTGTTGAACGCGTAGTCGGCGAACTTCTCGATGATGTCGAACAGTTCCTTGCCGAGCGCCGGTTCGTAGCCGGTCCGCACGACACCGTCCTCGAACCCCTGACGGGCGGCTGCCATGACCTCGCGCACCTTCTTGCCCATCGCCTTGCGGAGGTTGTCGGCTTCGGCGAGCGAGTAGCCGGCGAACTTCTGCGCGACGCGCATCACGCTCTCCTGATAGATCATCAGGCCGTAGGTGTCGTGGAGCACCTCCTTCGCGTCCTCGTGGAAGTACTCGACCGGCTTGCGCTCGTTCTTGCGGTCCGCGTAGTCGTAGTGCATGTTCACGCTCATCGGCCCGGGCCGGTAGAGGGCGAGCACAGCGGAGACGTCCTCGAAGCTGTTCGGTGCCATCGCCTTGAGGAGTTGGCGCATCGGTGGCGATTCCAACTGGAACACCCCGATCGTGTCGCCCTTCGACAGCAGCGCGAAGGTCGCGGCGTCGTCGAGCGAGATCTCCTCGACGACGAACGTCGGGTCGCGCTGGGCGCGGATCATCTCCTCGGCGTCGGTGATGACGTCGAGGTTGCGCAGCCCGAGGAAGTCCATCTTCAGCAGGCCGAGTTCCTCGACGCCGTGCATTTCGTACTGGGTGACGACCGGTGCGTCCTCGGGGTCCTTGCCCGATTCGGGTTTGCGTTGGATCGGGACGTAGTCGGTCACCGGGTCCTTGGTGATCACCACAGCCGCGGCATGGATGCCGTCCGACCGCTTCAGCCCTTCGAGCCCGCGTGCGACGTCGATGACCTTCTTCAGGTCGGCGTCGGTGTCGTACATGGCGCGCAGGTCGCCAGCAGCCTTGTACCCGTCGGCGTACTTCGGTGTCTGTTCGAAGCAGTACTTGAGCGGTGTGTCTCGCCCCATCACCATCGGTGGCATCGCCTTGGCCAGCTTGTCGCCGACCCCGTACGGGTAGCCGAGTACCCGCGCCGCGTCACGCACGGCGTTGCGGGCCTTGATCGTGCCGAAGGTGATGATCTGCGCGACGTGATCGCGCCCGTAACGCTCGGCGGCGTACCGGATCATCTCGTCGCGGTATCGCGAGTCGAAGTCCATGTCGATGTCGGGCATCGACACGCGGCTCGGATTGAGGAACCGTTCGAACAGCAGGTCGTACTTGATCGGGTCGAGATCGGTGATCCACAGGCAGTACGCGACGGCGCAGCCCGCCGCCGAGCCGCGACCGGGCCCGACCCGAATCCGCGAGTCACGGGCGTGCTTGATCAGGTCCCACGTGATCAGGAAGTACGACGCGAAGCCCATGTCGTTGATCGTCTTCAACTCGTAGGCGAGACGCTCCTCGACCGCAGGAGGCAGGTTGTCGCCCCATCGCTTCTTGGCGCCTTCATAGGTGAGGTGGCGGAGGTACTCGGCGTCGGAATCGAACCCGTCGGGCACGTCGAACTCGGGGAGCAACGGGTTGCCGAACTCGATCTCGAGCTCTGCTCGTTCGGCGATCCACAACGTGTTGTCGCACGCTGAGGGCACCTCCCGGAAGAGGTACCGCATCTCGGCGGCGGACTTCAGGTAGTGCTCGGACCCCTCGAACTTGAACCGGTTCGGATCCGACAGCAACGCGCCGGTCTGGACACACAGGAGGGCGCCGTGTGCCTCGTGGTCGGCCTGATGGGTGTAGTGGCTGTCGTTCGTCGCCAGCAGCGGCGCCTTGATCTTCTTCGCGAGCTCGATCAGTTTGGGGTTGGTCTCGCGCTGCGCGGCGAGTCCGTGGTCCTGCAGCTCGACGAAGAGGTTGTCGCGTCCGAAGATGTCCTGCAGCCGTGCGGCCTTCTCGAGGGCCCCCTGCTCGTCGCCGTTCATCATGGCCTGGAGGACGTGTCCGCCGAGGCAACCGGTGGTCGCGATGAGGCCGTCGGAGTACTTCTCCAGCAGTTCGAAGTCCATTCGGGGCTTGTAGTAGTAGCCCTCCATGAACGCGAGGCTCGACAGCTGGATGAGGTTCTTGTAGCCGGTCTGGTTCTCCGCCAGCAGCGTCAGGTGGTAGTAGAGCTTCTTGCCGCCCTCGGTGTCACCGCCGGAGTCGTCGACGCGGCCACGGCGCGAGGGCCGCTCGCTGCGGTGTTCGTGGGCCATGTAGGCCTCGGTGCCGATGATCGGCTTGATGCCCTGGCGGTTGCACTCCTTGTAGAAGTCCAACGTGCCGTACATGTTGCCGTGGTCGGTGATGCCGATCGCCGGCATGCCGTCCTCGACCGCTTTGGCCACCATCTCGTCGAGGCGCGCCGCCCCGTCGAGCATCGAGAACTCGGTGTGGACTTGGAGGTGAGTGAAGGAATCGGGCACGGATCGTTCGAGGTCGAATTACGAGATTGTCGTTTCGGGTGGACCTTAGCGTGGGTCGGAAGCACCGGTGCCCGTCGAGGAGCTCGACGGGCGAACGCAGCTCGGACTCCATCGTCCGGCGCCGCCTACAGGTAGGTGCCAGGACGCGCCGCGTCGGGACCGGGTTGTCCCTGCGGCTGCGGCTGGAGCTGCGGCCCGCCCGGGAGCTGACGCATCTCGTCGAGCTGTTGGCGCGCGGCGAACTGTTGGGCCATCAGCGTCGCCTGGATGCCATGGAAGAGCCCTTCCAGCCAGCCCACGAGCTGCGCCTTGGCGACTCTGAGTTCGGACTCACTCGGGATCTCGCCCTCGTCGAAGGGCAGCGCGAGCGAGTGCAGTTCGTGTTGCAGATCCGGCGACAGCGCCTCGGACAGCTCCGCGATCGATCGCTCGTAGATCTCGGCCAGCCGTTCCCTGGACGCCTCGTCGAGTGGCGCACCGCGCACTTCCTCGAGGAGCTGCTTCACCATGGAACCGATGCGCATGACCTTCGCCGGTGACGTCACCGACTCCTCGGCGACGGCGGGCGTCGCGGCGCCGTCAGCGGCCGCCTGGATCTCGTCGGGCTGCACGGTCTCGGGGTCAGGCGTGTCGGACATGGTGACTTTCTACCGCCCGCAGCGTGCAGCGGTCACACCGCGGCGCCGACGAGCGGCACGTTCACCTCGGCCGAAGTGAGCGAACCATGTCGGCACACGAGCTGGAACGGGCCGGAATCGGCGTCCTCGTGGAAGCTGACCGGAGAGGAGGCCACCAGGGCCACGTCGCCGATGCGCGAGCGGATGGCCGGGGCCATGTTCGGACCGAACCACTGCTCGTCGAGCGTCTGCTCTCGGGTGACGACCCACGCATGTTCGCCGACTTCCTCCCGGGCGATCGCAGCGACGTCGTCGATGGTGCCCTTCGCGGTGTGCAACCACCTGAAGCGCCCTTCGCCCGACTGGAAGTTGACGTTCGCCAGGAGTTCGGCGGAGGGGTGCAGAATCCGGTCGCCGACCTCGACCTGGCCGTGGTCGGCCGTCACGAGCAGGGCGGTACCGGTCGGCAGCGAAGCCAGCACCTCGGCGACCAGGGCGTCGGCGGCGCGGAGTTCGGCGTCGTAGTACGGGCCGAATCCCCGTTCGTGGGCGATCTTGTCGATGCCGCCGTAGTAGCAGTAGACGAAGCGCTCCCCTGCCTCGACCTGCGCCTTCGCCTCGACGGCGATCGAGGATGCCGCCCGCCAACCGACCTGAGCGCTTCCGCGGAGATGTGCCTCGCTGAATCCCGACCCCTGGAGTTCGGCGATCGTCACGACGGGGACGGTCTGGCCGAGGAACGGTTCGAACGGCTGCACGTCGCGCGGCGGGTGCGATCGACGCACCGCCTGATCACCCATGCTCCAGCGCAGCACGTTGACGACGTCGCCGCCCAGCGCGATGCGATAGCCGATCAGTCCGTGTTCGGCCGGGGTGAGACCCGTCGCGATCGAGGTCAGCGCGGTCGCCGTCGTGGTGGGAGCGACCGTGTGGATCGCACCGCCTGCCATCGCGGCGACGGTCGGCATCAGGTGGGCGTGATCCTGGAGCTGGTCCCAGCCGAGACCGTCGAGCACGAACAGCACGACGCTGTCCGCGTCAGCGACGACCGATGGCATCCAGGACGGGAGTCCCGAGGTCCACGACGCGGGGCCGAGCAGTGCAGGAATGATGCCTCGCACGTTGGGGCCCGAGTACGCCGGAATGATCGGGGCGCCCGCCGCGTTCGAAGTCACGGTGGCAGTCCACCACGTTCACCCTCCCCACAACAAGCACCCTCGCCACAACGCAACACTTCCCACCCCAGAACCGCCGTGAGGCCGAACCATTCAATAAGGTGGCGCCGTGCGCATCTCGACCCGCGGTGACTATGCCTGTCGCGCCCTGCTGTCGCTTGCGCTGCATTCCGACGAGGGCGTCCCGACGTCCGTGCGTGACATCGCGGAACGAACGGCGCTCCCCCAGCCCTATCTCGAACAGATCCTGCTCGCCCTGAAGGGGGCCGGCCTGGTGCGCTCCAAACGAGGCGTCGGCGGTGGCTACGTGCTTGCTCGCCCCGCCGAGGAGATCAAACTGTCCGAGATCGTGTCCGCGGTCGACGGGCCGATCACCCTCGGCGACTTCGGTCAGCCACACCAGGACGGCTCGTGCGACCACGAGGGCCAGTGTGTGCTGCTCGGCATCTGGAACAAGGCGGGCGACCACATGCGCACCTACCTCGAGGGCTTCACGCTCGCCGGCATCGCCGACATCGCACGCGGCGAAGCTCCCTGGCCGTAGTCGCCGAGGCGTCAGCCGACGACGACGATCTGATCGTCGGGGAGCAGGTTCCTCGACTCTCCCGCACATGGATTCATGAGCACCTCGATGCCCGTGTGTCCCTGCAGGCTCCAGCCGACCGCCAACACGCCGTTCGAGGCGGCCGCCTCGATCACCTCGGCGAACGTGCACGAACGGGCGACCCCGAGTTCACC
>JBAWHL010000032.1:0-7073 GCA_049593815.1 Ilumatobacteraceae bacterium
CGGCACCACCGTGACGCCCACCGTGGCCGCCGTCGGCACGACCGACAACGTGGTCCCCGCACTCGGCCGCATCCGCGTCGACGTGCGTGTCGAATCACCCGACGAGAAGGCTCGGGTCGAGGCGGCGATGGCCGCCCTCGTGCCCGTCGTGCCCGAGGCCACGATCGAGGTCACCGGTTCGGTCAACCGGCCGCCGATGCCCGAGTCGGCATCCGCCGACCTGATGCCACTGGCGGACAACGTCGCTCCCGAACTCGGCGGTGTCGCCGTCGGCGGTGGCAGTGATGGCAACTTCACCGCGGCGATCGGGGTGCCCACCCTCGACGGTCTCGGCGCCGTCGGTGGCGGCGCCCACGCCGATCACGAATACGTCGTCGTCGACACGATGCCCGAGCGGGCCCGCCTCATCGCGGGCATCGTCGCCCAGCTCTGCGCCGACTGACCCCGACGTCGGAGCTATCGATCGAGCGCGGGTGTGACGTCGCCGGCGCCGAGGGAGCCGACCTTGCGGTAGACGTCGAGCTTGTTGCGAGTGTCGACGATGTCGAGGTTGCGCATCGTGAGCTGACCGATCCGGTCGAGGGGACCGAACGCGGCGTCCTCGACGCGCTCCATCGAGAGGCGATCGGGCTCGTAGGTGAGGTTCTCGCTCACCGTGTCGAGGATCGAGTAGTCGTCGCCGCGGCGCAGACGGATCGTGACCTCACCGGTGATCGCCGAGCCGACCCAGCGCATCAGCGGCTCACGCAGCATCAGACCCTGCGGGTCGAACCAGCGGCCCTCGTACAACAGACGCCCGAGGCGGCGGCCCATCGTGTGGTAGTTCTCCATCGTCGACTCGTTGTGGATGCCGGTGAGCAGACGCTCGTAGGCGATGTGCAGCAGCGCCAGTGCGGGGGCCTCGTAGATGCCGCGGCTCTTGGCCTCGATGATCCGGTTCTCGATCTGATCGCTCATCCCGAGACCGTGGCGGCCGCCGATCGCGTTGGCCTCCATGACCAGGTCGACCTGCGAGTCGAACGTCGCGCCGTTGATGGCGACGGGCCATCCTTCCTCGAAGCGCACGGACACGTCCTCGGTGGCGATCTCGACCTCGGGGTCCCAGTACGCGACGCCCATGATCGGCGAGACGATCTCCATGCTGGTCGAGAGCTCCTCGAGCGACTTCGCCTCGTGGGTGGCGCCCCAGATGTTGGCGTCGGTGGAGTACGCCTTCTCGACCGAGTCGCGGTACGGCAGGTCGCGTTCCTGGAGGAACTCGCTCATGCCTTGGCGCCCGCCGAGCTCCTCGACGAACTGCGGGTCGAGCCACGGCTTGTAGATCCGCAGGTTCGAGTTGACGAGCAGCCCGTAGCGGTAGAACCGCTCGATGTCGTTGCCCTTGTAGGTCGAGCCGTCGCCCCAGATGTCGACGCCGTCGTCGGCCATCGCCCGCACCAGCAGCGTGCCGGTGACCGCACGGCCCAACGGTGTCGTGTTGAAGTACGTCTTGCCGCCGGTGCGGATGTGGAACGCGCCGCACTGCAGGGCGATCAGGCCCTCGCGGACCAGTTCGTCACGGCAGTCGACCAGGCGGGCCTCCTCGGCGCCGTAGACCTTGGCGCGGTCGGGCACGGTGTCGAGCTCGGGCTCGTCGTATTGGCCGATGTCGGCGGTGTAGGTGTACGGAATCGCACCGCGATCACGCATCCATGCAACGGCGGCCGACGTGTCGAGGCCACCGGAGAAGGCGATCCCGACTCGCTCACCGACGGGCAGCGACATGAGGACCTTCGCGTTCGAGGCGGATGTGGAGGCGGAACTGGAGGCGTCGGACACAGCCGACGACGCTACCCGGCGACCCGTGGGCGTGCGACGTGGGATCGCGGCGCCTGGTAGCGACCGGTCAGTGACGCCAGTGAAACGAGCGCGACGGCCACGCCGATCACCAGCTCGATCACGGCGAGTCCGACCGATCGAGAGAAGTCGGGAATCGCGATCGCTCCGAGGGCGACGGCTCCCGCGACGCTGATGAGCGAGATGTTGCGCATCTTGAAGCTCGCCAGCGCGCCGAACGTCGCCGAGACGATGAACGGAATCAACCGAACGAGCAGCGGTTGCGGTGACGAGCGGGGGCCGAGCCACCAGGTCGCGATGCCGATCTCCTCGCTCGACTTCCACACGGCCATGTAGGCGACGAAGGCGCCCACCCAGGCCACGATGAGGGCGACTCGCCATGCGATGGTCAGTTCCCCCACGCGAGGCGGCAGCACCGTCGACACCGGTGGTGGCTCGCTCGCTGGCACACGTCCGCTGTCGACGATGGCTCCGGGATGGGCGACCGCGCGACCGGGTGGAGGCGGCGGGAGGTTGCTGCCGGGGGAGGGAAGCGGCTGAGTGTCCGGCACGACCTCGCACCCTACGGCTTGTGGCGTGCTCTGCGGTGGGCGCGGGTGCTCACGGGTGCAGTGGCGCTACCGTGCGGCGGAATGTCCTCCGTCGACGCAACGCTTGGCGCGCCCTTCGAGAAGCTCTCGATCTTCTATCCCATGTGGAACGAGGAGGAGTACGTCAACCGCGCCCTGGTCGCAGGAAGGCGGGCGTGTGAGCGGTTGATCGCAACCGGTGACATCGGTGACTACGAGCTGATCGTCGTCGACGACGCGTCGACGGACCGCACGCCTCAGATCGCCGACGAACTGGCTGCCGCGGACCCGCGGGTCAGCGTCATCCATCACGAACGCAACCGGAAGCTCGGCGGCGCGATGAAGACGGGTTTCGCAGCCGCCACCGGCGATCTCATCCTCTACACCGACGCCGACCTGCCGTTCGACATGTCGGAGCTGCCCCGCGCCGTTCGTCTGCTGCGCGAGTACGACGCCGACATCGTCAGCGCGTACCGCTTCGACCGCACGGGCGAGGGCTATCTCCGGTCGGTGTACACCTTCGTCTACAACCTGCTGATCCGCACGCTCTTCCACGTCAAGGCGCGCGACATCAACTTTGCCTTCAAGCTGTGCCGCGCCAGGATCTTCGATCACGTCGAGCTGCGCAGCGAAGGATCGTTCATCGACGCCGAGCTCGTGATCAGGTCGACCCGTCTCGGCTACGAGATGCTGCAGTTCGGTGTCGACTACTTTCCGCGAACTCGCGGAGAGTCCACGCTCAGTTCTCCGTCGGTGATCACCACGATTCTGCGCGAGATGTGGGAGCTTCGACACGATCTCGAAGACATCGAATCGGTCGTTCCGAAGCGCTGATGTGACCCCCGCCAGCCGCGGTGATCTCGGCCGACGCGGTTGGTAGCGTGAATCCTCGAATCGCCCGTGGTCATCTCGGCCAACGGCACCTCAGACACCCGTGAACGACCGCCCCCGACTCTCTCCTGAAGCCCGCAAGTGGATGCCCGCTGCTGCCGCAGCGGGTGTGCTCGCGGTCGTCGTGTTTGCCGGTGTCGCGCTCGGCGGTGGCGGCGACGAGTCCTCGCCACGGACCACGGCCGACGCCGCAGCGTTCGTGGGATCCGTGCCCGAGTCGGCCCCGGTCATCGAGACGGTCGCGACCTCGGCGCCGGTCGTCAAGACGCAGCTCGACCGCACGGTCTCCAAGGGGATGGCCGGCGACGACGTCGCTCAGATCCAGCAGCGACTCACCGACCTCGGGTTCTGGCCCGGCCCGGTCGACGGCTACTTCGGCGACGAGACGCGCCGCTCGGTCTGGGCCTACGAGAAGCTCGTGCTCGGTGTCCCGTCCGACTCACCGACCGGTGCGGTCACGCCGGAGATGTGGGACGACCTGCAGGATCCGTTCGTCATCTCGCCTCGCCGCAAGGACTCGACGCCGAATCACACCGAGATCTACCTGCCCGAGCAGGTCATCGCGGTCTACCACGACGACGTGCCGGTGATGATCAGCCACATGTCGAGCGGCGACAACTCCGACTGGTGTGAGGAAGTCACGATCAGCCCCGGCGAATACAACAACCCCGGCGACGAGCCGCTGGTGCGCGGCGAGTGCGGGCGGTCCTTCACACCGGGTGGTGTGTTCAACTACAACCGTCGTGTCGAGGGTGTTCGACAGAGCTCGCTCGGCGGCATGTGGGACCCGGTGTACTTCAACTACGGCATCGCGGTCCACGGGGCCTTGAACGTCCCCACGTACCCGGCGTCACACGGCTGCATCCGCATCCCGCTCCCCCTGTCGCCCACGTTCCAGGACCTCACCGCCAACGGGGACCAGGTGTTCGTGTTCGACGGTGTCGAGGAACCCGAGTTCTACGGTGCTCAGAAGCCGTACTTCAACCGGATCGACCCGGACTACTCGACGACCACGACGAGTACGACCAGCACGACGACCACCACCGTCGCGCCGGAGACCACCACGACCGTGCCGACGACCACGACGGCGCCGGCGACGACCACCACCACGTCCAGCACGACCACGACCACGACCACCGTCGCGGCGCCGCTCGACGCGGACTGATCGTTCCCGCGCCCCCCGCTCGGTTCGGGAGGGTCGGACGTGCCATCGTCGTCCCGTGACCTCCTACGACGAATTCGGCCTGTTCCACGAAAACATCGAGGAGTTCGCGCTCGATGCAGTCGTTCCGACCGTGGTGCGCCTCGACACCGACGTGTCCGCCGCTGGCGAGGAACCACGAACCGTCAGCGCGCTGCGGTGGGGTGAGACGAGCCCGGAGTTCGTCCTGATCCACGGCGGTGCACAGAATGCCCACACGTGGGACACGGTGGCCCTCGCACTGGGACGGTCGCTGTTGGCGATCGACCTCCCCGGCCACGGCCACTCGGCGTGGCGTTCCGACGGTGCGTACTCACCACAGAATCTCGCCGACGACGTCGCCGAGGTGATCGCGACGCACGCGCCCGAGGCCCGAGTGATCGTGGGCATGTCGCTCGGCGGTCTCACCTCGATGCAGTTGGCGGTTCGGCACCCCGCCCTCGTGCGGTCTCTCGTGATGGTCGACATCACGCCCGGCGTCAACGCCGCGAAGACCAAGGCGATCACCGACTTCGTCGACGGCCCGCAGGAATTCGCCAGCTTCGATGACCTCCTCGCGCGCACTAAGGAGCACAACCCGACCCGGTCGGAGTCGTCGCTTCGGCGCGGGATCCTCCACAACGCGCACCAACTCCCGGATGGATCGTGGCAGTGGCGCTACGACCGCGGCAGTCGGGCCCGCGCCGCAGACACGGCTGACGCGGCCGACACGGCGGTCGAGGCGCTGGGGCCGGTGCCCGACCTGTGGGACGACTTCGCCGCGATCGCCTGCCCGCTGATGGTCGTGCGCGGGTCACTCTCCCCGGTGGTCGACGACGACGACATCGCCGAGGCCCGCCGCCGTCAGCCGAACGTCGACGTGCGTGTCGTCGACGGTGCCGGTCACAGCGTGCAGGGGGATCGCCCCGTCGAGCTCGCCGCGATCCTCAGCGAGCTGTAGCCGGACGGCCCGTCAGTGCTGGCCGAGGCAGGCGTCGGTCCCGTTGAGGACACCGACGCGGAACGACTCGATCTTCTCGAAGGCGCTGCCGATCACGTTGTCCGACCTGCCGGCGTCGGCCACCAGGAGCACGGTCTGGATCGCCTCGTCCAAGTCGCCGGCAGACACCAGCACGGTCCGCGCCTCCAACCGGGGCAGCGGCAGGGCGCGGTTCACGGGAATCACCGACTTGACCCAGCCGCCCGTGAGGCAGTCCCCGAGCAGCGCTCGCGCTTCCCCGGCGAGATCGGCGTCGAGAGCGTCGAGCACCGCCTCGCTCCAGGCGGTGCCGAGGAGATAGCCGACGGAGAAGTCGCCGAGGTCGAGGTACAGGTCGTGCGCGACGTCCTCGTTGAACAGGACCTCGTCCGTCGGCGCACAGAACGCCGACCCCTGGCTCAGGTCGCCGCGAACGTCGTTGCAGGCGGCGTCGTCGACCGTTCTCACGACTCGGACGGACAAGCGGTCGAGACCCGGAACGTCCGCCGCCAGTTCCTCGTCCCAGTACAGGTTCAGGTCCTCGGGCAGGAACCCCATCAGTTCGTCCTCGCCGTAGCCGAAGGTGGCGTTGCCGCCCGTCGACTGTTCACGGAGATCGTTGAACTCGTTGGGAACCAAGGGAAGCGGTTCGTCGAGCAGCTCCGCGCAGCGTTGGGCCCCCTCGGTGAAGCCGACCTGAAAGGCGCCGACCCGGTCGAACGCGGAGCCGTGGCCGCCGGGGACGAACTGATCGAGGCCGACGGGGTCGCTGACCTTGGTCATGGCGATCAACCCGGAACGCACGTCGCTGTCGGAGAAGTTCAGCGTCGCGGCCTGCCCGGTGGCAGCCCGCTGCGTCCATGCTCCTGCGAAGCAGTCGGCCTGCTGTTCGGTCAGGATCGTGGGCAGTGCACGATCGAGCGCTCCCGACCGCAGCTGGATCGCATGCCCGAACTCGTGGGCGAGCACGGTGCCGATCGTCGCGGCGCCATAGTCGCGAGCCAATTCAGCGAGCAGTCCGTCGTCACCGTCGTCGTAGACCAGGAAGTCGCCGACACCGCAGTAGAACGCGACGTACTGCTGGACCTCGTCGTACGAGGTCCGTTCGGTGCCACATCCCGGAATGTCGTCGGGACGGCCGGGGTAGGCGGCGTACACCTCACCCTCGAGCGGCACGAACACCTCGCCGTAGATTGCCGGATACTGCTCGGTCCACCAGATCTCGAGATCGGTCATCACCGCCAACAGGAAGCCGTCGTAGGCGCGAGGCGTCTTGTTCGAACCGAAGTCGATCGCTGCGGGATCCGCCGGCGTGGTCGGCGGATCGAGCGGCGTCGTCGGCGGGTCGGTCACCGTGGGGGAGGGGTCGGTCGGATCGGTCGGATCGCTCGTTGGTGGCGTCACCGTCGGGTCGTCGTCGACGGTCGGCAGGAACGTCTGGATCTCGTCGGATCGTTGCGCGGTCACCGCGACATCCACGGCGCACGCGCTCAACGTGAGCACGCCGCCCGCGAGCAGCGCGAGTGCTCGGCCCGGAGACATGCGCCCGATGCTAGGGGGCCAGGGGCGAACGAGGGCAGCGGAGGCTGCGGTCTTCACCGGCTTCTTACGAAGACGT
>JBAWHL010000033.1:0-4408 GCA_049593815.1 Ilumatobacteraceae bacterium
GCTCACGCAGCAGACCCGGTCGACCGGACCTGGTGACATGTCGGTGAACAGTCGACGACACCGTCGGCACCGACCGGTCACGGGGACGCGCCGACGGTGCCGGACGATGATGGGTCGGCGTGGTGGACCAACCGGCGCGGGAGCCGGGTTGCGAGCAGGATCCCACCGACCGCGACGGCAGCGGGGAGGATCAGTGCGACCGCCATGGCATCGCCGGCCGGCCATCCGAGTTCGTCACCGAACGTCACGAGCGCACCGACCGCTCCCGTGCCGAGCGCGATCCCGAGGTTGTCGCAGAGCTGGAGCGAGGCCGTCGTCGTCCCGACCGTGCTCTCGGCCGTGCTTCGCAGCGCGATCTGTGCGTGTGCGGCGTAGGCGAGACCCATGCCGAACCCGGCGAGCGACCCACCGATGTGGATCATCCAGAACGGCAAGACGTCGGGCAGCGCGGCGCACCCGACGACACCGATGCCGACAGCGAGGAACACGAACCCAGTGCGGATGAACCGAGCCTCGCCGAGGCGTGTGATCCACCGATCCTGGATCCATGCCGCAGCGGTCCAGCTGACCGTCGTGACCGTCACCGCGACGCTGCCGGTGAGCGTCGACGTGCCGCGCCCGTTCGTCAGCGCGAACGGGATGAACGCGTCGAGCCCGAAGAACGCGAAGGTCAACACGCCACGGGACGCGATCGCGGCGGGCAGGCCGACAGCGCCGTGCAGCGTGCCCGGCGGTGTGAGCCGAGCGAGCGGCGCGAGTGCGATGACGATGCCGGCCACGAGGGCGGGCAGGAGCAACCACCGATCCGCGGTCAGACCGGCGACGGCGAGGGCCGCCCCCGCCGCCCCCCGGACCGCCTCTACGAGCCGACGGCGACGGAACGGCGTTCGCCGGGGCGTCCGGTCGGCGACCGGCCCGAGTCGCATCATCGCGGGCAACACGACCGCACCTGCGCAGGCAACGAGCGGGAGCAGTCCCAGGAACACCCAGCGCCACCCAACGGTCTCCGCGATGCGCTCGGCCAGGATGGGACCGACGAGGCCGGGCACGACCCAGGCCGTCGAGAGGACGGCGAACATTCGCGGCCGTTCCTCCACCCTGAACGCGCGGCCGATCGCCACGTAGCCGATCGCGGGGACGACGCCGGCGCCGAACCCCTGGACGAACCGTCCCGCGACGAGGACCGGCATGCTCGGCGCGAGGCCGCCGATCAGCAGGCCGACGGCGAACAGCACGAGCCCGAGCAGGTACGGCGGGCCGGCGCCACGTCGATCCGCCTGGTCGCCGGCGAACACGATGCCGATCATCGTGCCGAGGAAGAACGCCGTGGTCACCCAGCCGTACCAGGCGAGGCCCCCGAGATCGGCCTCGACGTCGGGGAGGATCGTGGTGACCGCGAGCGACTCGAAGGCCACCAGCGTCACGACGGCGACCAGCCCGACCTGGAGGGCCCGCCGCCCCGACGTGTCCGGCTGACGAAGCGACTCAGGTGTCGTGGACGTCGTCATCGACAGTGTGCTCCGGCCAACATCGGCAGCACCGTACGACTTCAACCGTTGTTGAAGTCAACCCCTTGGTTGCACCCCGATCGATCGAGGCGGTGCGTCAGTGGATCACGGTGCCGAGCGTGCCGCAGCAGCCCATGCGGCGCACGTCGGGAAGCAGCGACGTCGAGCGGATCGCCGATGCCGCGAGGCGACGTGTGGCGGCATCGGTGTCGGTGCCTCCAGCGACGTCCGCGACCTGGGAGCGGGACCGTTCGATGTCCGTCGTCGGGTCGCCGTCGAGCAGCGTCGCCCATCCGGCCGCGCGTTCGCCCACGAGTTCGACGGCGCGGCGGTGGAGCGGCGACAGCGCATCGGCACCGTGCGTCTCGATCTCGCGCCGCCAGTGCCCGAAGCCGTCGACGGCCCGGTCGCGCCGAAGACGTGCCGGGTCGGGAGACCCGGCGGTGGTGGCCGCATCCGGCGGGAGGTCGGCCGCTGCGCGGTACGCCATGTCGTCCCCGAGGAGTTCCGGAGCGAACGCGAGCACCATGTCGCCCGCCTCGGGGAGGCCGGCATTGGACATGACGACGTAGATCTCGAGCTCACCGTCGAGGTTGATCAACCGGTGGATCGTGCCGGGAGCGAACCAGGCGACGGTGCCGCGTTCGAGCGGTGTCTCCGCGTACCCCTCCCCCGACAGCGATTGCACCGCGCCGTGTCCGGCGACGACGAGGTAGGCCTCGGTGCACACGGTGTGCAGGTGCGGTGTGCCACCCGCCAATCCATCGGGCCCGACCGTGTCGTACACCCGCAGATGGCTCACCGATGTCCCACCCGGCATCGGCAGATCGAACAACTCCCCCGGCGTCGTCACGACGACACCCCTGCCCGAGACGATTCCGCAGTCCCGAGCTTGCCGGTCGCCCCTCCTTGGCCATCACCGGCGCGTTTCATTTCGGAATACGTCCCGGAAAGCGGGACACATTCCGAAGAGACAACTTTGCCGCTCATGCCGGTGCCTCCGTGAGCCACGAGTCGCGGCCCGGATGGTCGTCGGCGAGCGGCAAGGTCTGTGCCCGACCGGTCCGTTCCGAGTGGTACCAGGCGGTCACGAGTTCGAGGGATGCCTTGGCGTCGTCGAGGGTCACCGGGGCGTCGCCACCCGAGGCCAGTGCGTCGACGAAGCCCTGGAATTGCCCGACGTACTGGACGCCACCCGGTGTGAGGTCGGCCCACGCCTGCTCGGCCTCCTCGGCGAAGGCACTGCGTTTGAACTCGAAGTTCCAGGGTCCAGCGGCCGGGTCGTACGCCTCGGTCGACGACGTGATCGTGACGTTCTCGAAATGCCAGACGAGCTGCGACGACTCCGACGCTGCGCCGAGCGTCACGTTCATCGTGACCAACCCGCCGTCGACGGTTCGAGCGATCGCAACAGCGCAGTCCTCGGTCTCGATGTCGTTGACGCGGGTCGCGTACATGGCATGCACCTCGGCAAGCGGTCCGGACATCCAGGTGAGCAGGTCGTGATTGTGGATGGCGTGGCTCAGCACGCACCCGCCGCGTTCACCGGCCCAGGTGCCGCGCCATGCGGCCTCTGTGTAGTAGCCGCGCCCTCGACGCCACCACGTCGACGACGATGCGGTGAGCAGCCGACCGGTGAGGCCGGGATCGATCAGCGCTCGGGAGCGCGTTGCGCCCTCGCCGAATCGGTATTGGAAGATCGGCATGAAGCGGTTCGCGGCCGGCGAGGCGAGCGCCCGGTCAGCAGCCACGGCGATGCGATCACACGCCGCCACGGAGTCGACGAGTGGTTTCTCGCAGATGACGTGGACCCCTGCGTCGAGGCAGCGGACGATCTGTTCCTCGTGCATCGATGGCGGTGTGCACAGGTCGACGATGTCGACACGATGTGGACCGTCGGGGTCGAGCAGGTCGTCGAGCGAGGCGACTCCGGGAATGTCCCAGTCCGCCGCTCCCTTCGTGCGTTTGGCATCGTCGACCTCGGCGAACACCGTGGCGGTCGCACCGTCGACCTGCGTCCACGCGAGCAGATGACTCTGCCCGATCCCCATTCCGACGACGCCGACGCGCAACTCACTCATGACGTCGATCCTGTCATCCCCCACGGCCGCGCCGCGGCTTGGGCACGCAGACACACATCGGTCACGTCGATCGCGTGCTGTTGGGTCATCAGGCGCTCACCGTCGTCGGCGAGGTCGGCGACGAGTTGTTCCCCCCAGTCGACGACCACGTTGGAGATGTCGATGCGCCGGGTGCTCTCCGCATCCACGACGATCAGGTGCTCGGCGCCCTCGGCGCCGGCGACGTCGACGTTCGAGCGGGCCTCGATCGTGCCCTCTGTGCCGACGATCATGAGACGGCAGTCGCCCCACGTGCCCAGCCCCTTGGCCGTCAGGAAGTCGAGTCGGTGATCGCCCACCACTCCGCTCGATTGTCCGGGGGGCCTGGTGGCGATGGTCATGGTGCCGATGTCCTGCATGGCGGGGTGGTCGGGGGACGACACGTTGCCGACGCTCGAGGCGACGATGTCCACATCGACAGCTGCCGCGCCGGTGATCGAGAGGAACTGGTCGACCTGGTGCGAGCCGACGTCGACGAGGATGCCGCCGGTCGCCTCGGGGTCCCAGAACCAGTCGGGGCGACGCTTGGCCCACATCGTGTGTGGGCCCGCACCGATCACGTGTACGACCGTGCCGATGGCGCCCGACCGGGCGAGGCGCACCGCCTCGTTGATCGCCCGGTTCTCGTACCGCTCGGTGAACAGCACCGTCCACGGCCGACCTGGTCGCTCGGCGACCGCGGCACGGATCGCATCGAGCTGGGCCATCGTCGTGAGCCCCGGCTTGTCGCTGACGACGTGCTTGCCGGCCGCGATCGCCCGCAGCGCGATCTCGGCGCGC
>JBAWHL010000034.1:0-2226 GCA_049593815.1 Ilumatobacteraceae bacterium
ACCACAGGGTCGGGTCGGACCGGCACGTTCGCGTTCGGAGGGGGAGAATTCCATGGATCAAACATCTGACGTGCTCGAAGCGCCCCCGGGCGATCTGGGCCAACCACTGCTCGAAGCAGTCGGCATCACCAAGAGCTTCGGCCCGGTCAAGGTGCTGCACGGGGTCGACTTCCGGGTCTACCCGGGCAAGGTCACCGCGCTGATCGGCGACAACGGAGCCGGCAAGTCGACGCTGATCAAGTGCCTTGCCGGCATTCACGGCATCGACGCGGGTGCCGTCCGTTTCGCCGGCAAGGACGTGACCATCGCAGGTCCTCGTGACGCCACCGACCTGGGAATCAAGGTGGTGTACCAGGACCTCGCACTCTGCGAGAACCTCGACATCGTGCAGAACATGTTCCTCGGCCGCGAGCTCACGAGCCGCGGTGTCCTCGACGAACACGCGATGGAACAGGCGGCTCGCGAAACGCTGGCGTCGCTGTCGGTGCGCACGGTCAAGAGCGTGCGCCAGATGGTGTCATCGCTGTCGGGCGGGCAACGTCAGACGGTGGCGATCGCCAAAGCGGTGCTCGGCAACTCCCGGCTCGTCGTCCTCGACGAACCCACCGCCGCCCTCGGTGTCGCCCAGACCGATCAGGTACTCCAGCTGGTCAAACGCTTGGCACGCAACGGTGTGGCGGTCGTGATCATCAGCCACAACATGAACGACGTGATGGAGGTGGCCGACCGGGTCAGCGCCATGTACCTCGGGCGGATCGCCGCGGATGTGCCCAACGACGACACGATGACGCGCGAGACGCTCGTGCAGCTCATCACGTCGGGCAAGGCCGGTTCGCTCGGACTCACCAACGGGGTGACGGAATGACCGAGAAGCCGGGCGTCCAGCCCCACTCCCACGTGCCCGGTGTGACCGGCACTCCCGACGACGTCGTCGACGTCGACCACGGACTCGACGCGGAGACGATCGCCGAGCACGCGTTGACTGACTTCGCGCTCGACGACGTCCAGACCGACCTCAAGGGGTCGATGCGCGCCATGGTCCAGCGACTCAAGCATGGTGACCTCGGGTCGCTTCCCGCCGTGCTGGCGATCGCCGTGCTCGTGCTCATCTTCGGGCTGGCGCGCCCGGACAGCTTCCTGACGAAGCTCAACCTGTCGAACTTCCTCGAGCAGGCCTCGTCGGTGATCGTGATCGCGATGGCGGTCACGTTCGTCCTCCTGCTCGGTGAGATCGACCTCGCTGCGGGCTACACCGCCGGTGTCGCCGGCGCGGTGCTCGCCACGAGACTGCAGGCCGACTGGCCGCTCGTCGCCGCGATGGCGATGTCGCTGCTGGTCGCCGTGGCGCTGGGCACCTTCACCGGCGTGATGGTCGCGAAGGTGGGGATCCCATCGTTCGTCGTGACGCTGGCCAACGTCTTGTTGTTCCAGGGGATCCTGCTGCTGCTCGTGCGTGATGGCGGCAGCATTCGGATGGACAGCGAACTCGTCAACGACATCGTCGGCGGCGCGCTCAGCCCGGGGCTGTCGTGGGTGGTGTCGATCTTCGGTGTCGGTCTGTTCGCCATCTCCCAGATCCGCAAACAACGTCGCTCGTACGGGTCCCTTCCGATGTCGCTCGTCGCGATCAGGATCGGGTTCGCCGTCGTGCTGATCGGCATCATCACGTTCGTCCTCAACCAGAACCGTGCCTTCGCGTCGGCCCCTGCGCCGATCAAGGGCATGCCGATCGTCATCCCGCTGGTCGCCATCCTCGTCGTCGTGCTCACGTTCGTGCTGAGCCGCACGGTGTACGGGCGCCATCTGTACGCGGTCGGCGGCAACCCCGAAGCCGCCCGTCGCGCCGGCATCAACGTGCAGATGCTGCGCTTGTCGGCGTTTGCGGTGACGGGCCTGATCGCCGGCATCGGTGGCTGGTTCCTCGCGTCACGGGTGAACTCGGTCGACTCGAACACGGGAGCGAACGACACGCTGCTGCTCGCGGTCGGCGCCGCGGTCATCGGTGGCACGTCGCTGTTCGGTGGCCGCGGCCGGATGATCAATGCGGTGCTCGGTGGCCTCGTGCTGGCGCTGATCCCGAACGGCCTCGGACTGATCGGCAAGACCGACATCTTCGGCTACGAGATCGACTTCAGCAGCTCCGGTGTGAAGTTCATCTGCTCGGGCCTGGCCCTGCTCGTCGCGTCGTCCGTCGACGCGCTCAGCCGCAAACGCACCGCGTAGCCG
>JBAWHL010000035.1:0-5012 GCA_049593815.1 Ilumatobacteraceae bacterium
GCACCCGGGACGTAGACCTCGGCCCACGCGTGCAGGTCGGTGAAGTCGGCCGTTGGTCCATCTGCCCCGCTCAACGACGGTTGATCGGAGCGGAGCTGTACGAGGTAGCCCGACACGAATCGAGCGGCGAGGCCGAGGTGTCGCAGAGCCTCGACGAGCAGCCACCCGGTGTCGCGGCACGAACCAATGCCTCGCTGCAGCGTCTCGTCCGGAGCCTGCACTCCTGGTTCCATGCGCACCGAGTACTCGATGTCGCGGTAGAGGCGTTGGTTCAACCCGACCAGGAAGTCGGCGATCGGGGTCGGTGACGTCGGCACGTGATCACCGGTCAGCCACGAGGTCAGCAGCGGTCCGAGTGGTGCGGCCGGCCGGAGGTACGGCTCGAGGTCGACAGCGACCTGCGGCTCGTAGACGAACGGAAACGCCTTCGCCGAATCCTCGACGAAGAAGTCGAACGGGTTGATCACCGTGAGGTCGGCGATCAGGTCGACGGTGACATCGAGCACCTCGGCCGGCTCGGGGAACACGAGCCGAGCCAGGTAGTTCCCGAACGGGTCCTGCTGCCAGTTGATGAAGTGGTCTCGGGGCTCCACTCGCAGGCTGTAGGCAAGAATTGGCGTGCGGCACTGCGGTGCCGGCCGCAGGCGCAGCACATGGGGGTGAATCTGAACGGAACGATCGAAGCGGTAGGTGGTGCGGTGCTCGATCCCGATGTGAATGCCCATCGGCACGTCCTCGTGGATTGCGTTGGTCGACCGGGAGTGGGTGGGTCTCTCGTGGCGGGATGGATGGTCGGTGAGATCGATCGTAGTGGGATGGCCGAGCGGCCCGCGATCGCTGTCATCGCTGCAGCGAGAACAAATTTCCGCGCGAACTGAAAGCGCGGGTGGTCGAGGTGCTCTCCCATGTGAACGACGCATCAGGCGTCGCACACGAAGGAGGGTTCCATGAACACCACAGCCGTCACCACCCCGACCGAGATCCACGACTCCCGCTCCGCCGCTGGACGAGCACATCGGCGCAAGGTCGTCGCTGCCGCCGTCCTGCTCGCGACCGTCGCCGTGTCCGCGTGCTCGTCGAACACCGACGGGCCTACGACCGCTGAGCCGGACCTCGACGTGGCCGTCAGTGCTGCCGACGTCGGGTTCGGCGACCAATCCGAGGTCGCCGACGACGACCCGGCGACGACAGAGGTCGGCGACGACGCCGAGGACGCGAACGACCTCCTCGACGATTCGGACGATCTGCCGGACCCCGAGCCTCCAGCACCGGTCGCTCCCGGCCCGGCCGCCGACGACGACGCCGACGCACCGGTCGAACTCGACCCGGTCACCCCCGCCGCTCCCGAGACCGGCCCATGCGACGACCTCCCGGCGGATGGCTCGTCACTCGTTGTCGGGCCCGACCCGCTCGTGCTCGACAAGGGCGATCTGAGCGGAAGCCTCTTCATCGTCAACTGCGGCGACGAAGACATCGATTGGACCGCTTCGACCAAGCCGACCGTGGCGCTCGACGACGACGGCGCCAACCTCCTGCCTGGAGCGTTCGCCGAACTCGACTTCGTGATCGACCACGACGCCTGGGCACCGGGTGCTGTCGACTTCAAGATCAAGGTCAGCGAGCCCGGCCACAACAGCTACATCGACATTCACGCCTTCCGACAGCTGGTCGGCACGGACGTCGTGGCCGGCGGCGGCAACCTGTCCGCAGGGGTCGACGCCGGCGGATGCGCCAACCAGTGCATCACCAGTGCTCTGCTGAAGCCCAACTTCACCAGCCCCGACCTCGGTCTCGACATCGCCACGAACACCCCGGCCAAGATCCGGACCTGGTTGTCGAAGAACGCACCTGTCGACGTCGACGGCGTCCCCTCGTTCCCCGGTGTCACGCCGAGGGATGTGTCGCCGAGCGGGGTGAGCAGCCACTATGCCAGCCTGTCGAACCTCCTCGCCGGGACGAAGTACCACATCATCGTCAGCGCCACCGACGACAACGACAACACGTCGTACCGAGTGGGGGAGTTCACCACGATCACGCCGGTCCAGAACCCAGGCGACTTCGCGCTGCCCGGGCAGGTGCCCGGATGTGCTGCCGGATGCATCACCAAGGCCCAGTTGACCGCTGGCGATGACCACACCTCCAAGAACATCAGCATCGCCAGCCACACCGCCGCCCAGTTCCAGGTGTTCGTCTCGACCGACGAACCCGTTTGGGCGAACGGCGTGCCGAGCTTCGCCGACAACACGCTGTGGATCCCGAGCGGACTCGAGTACGTGACCGAATGGAACACGACGCTGACCGATCTCGATGCGAGCACCGGCTACCACATCATCGTGCGAGCGACCGATGGCAACGACAACGTCGACCATCGCACCGGACAGTTCCACACCCCCGCAGCTCCGGCCTTCTCCGTGAGGTTCACCAACATCGGCATCGACGTGACCTACGACGGTGACAAGAACGCCAACCGTGGCGAGCTGCGCTTCGGATGGCGAGTCGGCGACAGCCACGCGGGCAGCCGCGGCGAAGCCAAGATCAGCAGCGGAGACTGGGTCGAGTTCGGCTCGAACGACTCGACGTTCGTCGCACACGGAATCACCGAAATCCTCCCGCCGATCGCGGTGGCCGGCTTCGAACGAGATCCCGACGGACGCATCGAGTTCTGCTCGATGGGCTGGGGCGTCCCGATCGACAACGGCAGCAACTCCGAGTGTGACGTCGTCTGGAGCGTCGCCGGAGGCGGCATCCACACCCTCGACGGCGTGGCGGCGCTCCCCACGTGCGCCAGCGTCGGGTTCGCCGCATTCGGTGACCAGCGTTGCATCTTCGCTCCGACCGGTGACACCAACGGGGGACGACCCGAGTTCACGTCGGTCATCGCGATCGACGTCCTCGACTGACACGTCGACGTGGTGGCGCCACGACATGCGTCGATGGCATTCGAACGGGGTGTCGGTCAGACTGAGTCGACCGACACCCCGTTCGCCGTCCGGACTGCAACTGCGACTGAACGAGGCAAGGAATGAACGATGACCGACACTGGAACGAACCGCCCCGATCGAGCACTCGTCGCCGCCCACCTGGACGGCGACCCGTCGGCGCTGGCTGCGATGTACGACCGGTTCGGGGCGAGTCTCCACGACACGGCGCGAGCGATGCTGTCCGATGCGCACGAGGCGGAGGACCTCACCCACGACGTCTTCGTGATCGCCGCGGAACGCCTCGACCAACTGCGCGACCCCGATCGTCTGCGAGCGTGGTTGTTCGCCATTCTGCGCAACGAGGTCTATCGACGAACCCGGCGTCGACATCGCGTGGCCCCCACCGATCCTCACACCGCGGCGGTCGCTGACATGGCTGCTCCCGACGACCCGCACGCCGAGGGTGCCGACGTCGAGCTCGCCGAGGCGGCCGCCTTCGTGCGTGCCGCCGCTGCCGGGCTCGGTACTCGTGACCAACTCGTGCTCGAACTCAGCGCCCGTCAGGGGCTCGCCGGCGCCGACCTGGCCGACGCCCTCGGCGTCACCCAGCCGCAATGCCACGTGATGGTCAATCGGATGCGCGATCGCGTGAAGCGCAGCATCGGTGCCCTCACCGTCGCCCGTCACGGCCGCAGGGACTGTGCAGACCTCCAACAACTCCTGCGCCAGTGGAACGGCACGTTCGACGAGAAGATCAGGAAGCGCATCGCCGGCCACATCGATGGCTGCGAGACCTGCGAACGGACGAGCAAGCGCCTCGCCGTGGTCCCACTGATCGCTGCGGCACCGGCGTTCGCTGCGCCCGTCACGCTTCGCGATCGCGTGGTCGGGATCACCAGCGATCCCGCTGGGTCCGCCACCGGCGATCGCGATGTCCGATTCGACGGCGTCGATGGATTTCCGCGGCAGGCCCGCGCCGGTCGCCGGGTCGTCGCCCTGATCGGTGTGGCCACTGTCGCGCTGCTCGTCATCGGCGGTGGCTGGCTGGCGGTCGCCGAGGGAGGCGAGGAGAGCGGAGCGCCGGAGCCACTCGCGACGACCGGCAGCACCGAACCGTCCCCATCGTCGACTGCCGCGCTCGCCGTTCCCACGTCGTCGACCCCGGCCCCGACCTCTGCCGCACCCACCACGGCCGCCGACACCACCGTGCCCGACACGACCGAGCTGCCACCGGACACCACGACGCCGGCGCTCGATCCGCCGCCCCCACCCCCGACGCCGCCGACCGCTCCGCCAGCACCCGGACAACTCGTGCTGTCGAGCAGCGCGGTCGACCTCGGCGCAGCGGTCCCGAGCGCAACCGTGTCCCTCGCCAACACCGGTGAGCGCAGTCTCGACTGGACGATCTCGGGCGAGCGCGGGGCGTTCATCCTGTCGTCGCTCGGCGGAACACTCGTCCCGGGCGGCAGTGAGAACGTCGGGATCGCCGTCGACCGGGCGTCGCTGCCGGAAGGGGCGCTGTTCGCGAACATCACCGTCACCAGCAGCGCGCAGGGCACCGCGACGCTCGCGCTGGCAGCATCAGTCGAGCGCCCGCCGACGGTGTCGCTGCTGTCGTCGCCGATGACGTTGCTCTGCCCGGGGCTCGCGGGTTCCCCGGTGCTGGTCTCGGTCACCGACGAGTCGGCGATCAGCGGGGTGCAGCTGCAGTGGAGCGGACCCGGCACCAGCGGTTCGACCCCGATGTTCTCGGTCGGTCCCAACTGGGAAGGGATCCTGTCGCCCGACGCGGTGAACGGCGCCTGGACGTTGGAGGTCGTCGCGTCGGACGCGCGCGGGAACACGGGGCGGGCCAGCGCCCCCTTCTCCGTTTCCGGCTGCTGACCCGGCCACATCGACGTTGCCGATGTGAGGTTCCCGACCATCCCAGCGGCAGCGGCGCACCAGCGTTCTCGTCGTCGTCGACGTCGGTCTGGGCCGTCCATCACGGGAATTTCTGGACAACGATCGCAGGCCGTCAGCGCTCGACATCTCCTGTGAATGGGTCGCCGCCCCGAGCTCGTGCGGGTTTTCATCTGCGAGGGAATGGAT
>JBAWHL010000036.1:0-1797 GCA_049593815.1 Ilumatobacteraceae bacterium
GCCGTTCGGGGCGAGCATGATCGCCTCGTCGTAACCGGCCTTCAACGCCTCGACCTTCGCGAGCGACGAGTTGACGTAGTTCCCGGTGGTCTTCGACGCGGGCGGCATCGTGTTGTGGTCGTGGCGCGTCCACGAGGCGATCTTCATCCGCACGCCTTTCGTCACCGCGTCGTCGCCGAGGTAGGCACCCCACGGCCAACAGGCGATCGCGACGTCGATCGTGCACGGCAGGGTGTTCAACCCCATCTCGCCGTACCCGAGATACGCGATCGGGCGGATGTAGCACGAGTCGAGACCGGTCGAGGCGACGGTCTCCTTGGTCGCGGTGATCAGTTCGTCGACCGTGTACGGGAGCTCCAGGCCGAGGATCTTGGCCGAGCTGAACAGCCGGACGATGTGGTCGGTCAACCGGAAGATGGCCGGGCCGTCATCGGTCTCGTACGCTCGGATGCCCTCGAACACACCGGTGCCGTAGTGCAGGGTGTGCGTGAGCACGTGCACCTGCGCCTTCTCCCAGTCGACGAGGTCGCCGTTCATCCAGATCTTCGGGGTCGGTGTGATGGGCATCTCGTCAGTTTCCCACGCGGGCAGCGATGGCGTCACCAACGTCCGTGGTGCTGCCAGTGACAGGATCCGCACACGCCGCACGAATCCGATCGGCGGCGGCGCCCTCGTCGAGGAAGTCGAGCATCAACGCCGCGCTGAGGATGGCCGCCGTCGGATTGGCGGTACCGGTCCCCACGATGTCGGGCGCCGATCCGTGCACCGGCTCGAACATCGACGGCCCGGTACGAGCCGGGTTGAGGTTCGCCGACGACGCGAGGCCGATCCCGCCCGACACCGCACCACCGAGATCGGTGAGGATGTCACCGAACAGATTGTCGGTCACGATGACGTCATAACGGTGCGGGTCCTGCACGAAGTAGATGCACGCCGCGTCGACGTGGTTGTACGCCGTGGTGATGTCAGGGAATTCGGTGGCGACCTCGTTGAAGGTGCGCTCCCACAGGTCGCCCGAGAACGTGAGCACATTCGTCTTGTGCACGAGCGTGAGGTGTTTGCGGTGGCGGGTCGCGGCGAGTTCGAACGCGTAGCGGACACAGCGTTCGACACCGAAGCGCGTGTTCACCGAACCCTGCGTGGCGACCTCGATCGGCGAACCCTTGCGAAGCACACCGCCCTCACCGGCGTAGGACCCCTCGGTGTTCTCACGGATGACGACGAAGTCATGTGCCGTGTCCCCACCCGGCGCCGTGCCGACGAACGGACGCTGGTTGATGTAGAGGTCGAGGTCGAAGCGCATCTTGAGCAACAGGCCGCGCTCGATGATGCCCGGGGGGACCTCGGGGGTACCGACAGCGCCGAGCAGGATGCAATCGAACGCACGCAGTTCGTCGAGCACCTCGTCGGACAGGATCTCGCCGTCGCGCAGGTACCGCGCGCCGCCGAGTTCGAACTCGGCGGTGTCGATGTCGACGCCGGCGGCGCGGACCACCTTGATCGCCTCGGCCGTCACTTCCGGCCCGATTCCGTCTCCACCGATCACTGCGATTCTGTGCGTCATGGGCGGCGAGCCTAGGGCCGCCCGAAGCGCAGCGCCGTTTCCGAGTTCGGGGTCGCGGGTATCGTGCATCAGTCATGTCAGCAGTGCAGTTGTCCCAATCGGCCTTCGATCGCCTCCAGGCGGAGTTCGACGATCTGACGACGCGCGGCCGTATCGAGGTCGCGAACAAGATCGAGCGAGCGCGCGAGGAGGGCGACCTCAAGGAGAACGCCGGCTACCACGCAGCCAAGGAC
>JBAWHL010000037.1:0-11610 GCA_049593815.1 Ilumatobacteraceae bacterium
GCGCCGCGGTCGTCATGATGTCCGACGAGGAGGCCTCCCGCCGCGACATCGAGCCGCTCGGTGCCTTCAAGGGATGGGCCGTCGCCGGCTGCGAACCCGACGAGATGGGCATCGGTCCGATCTACGCCGTGCCGAAGCTGCTCAAGCGCCACGGGCTCACCGTCGACGACATCGACATCTGGGAGCTGAACGAGGCATTCGCCAGCCAGTGCCTCTACTCGCGTGACACGCTCGGCATCGACCCGGAGACGTACAACGTCAACGGCGGGTCCATCGCCATCGGCCACCCGTTCGGCATGACCGGCACACGCTGCGCCGGTCACGTGCTGCTCGAGGGCAAGCGTCGTGGCGCCAAGTACGGCGTCGTCACGATGTGCATCGGTGGCGGGCAGGGCGCTGCCGGCCTCATCGAGATCTACTGAGCGAACTGGCTCCGCGCCGCCTCGTGGCGGCGCGGAGTACTACTCGATGTTCGCGGCGATGACCTGTTCGAAGGTCTCGGCGTAGCCGAACCGGCGCAGAATGAACGGCACGATCGATGGCGCGATGTTCGCGAGCACGATCAGCGGTCGGATCGGCGGGGTGTTCACCGTTGCCTCGGCGCGGTCCGTGCGGATGCAGGCGATCGCGACCGACGCGACCTTCTGCGGCGACGACGATCCGGCGATCCTGGGCGCCTTCACGCCGCTGGCCTCCCAGCGGTCGTACATCCCTGCATCGGTGACGAACCCTGGGCACACGACGGAGAACCCGACGGGTGACCGCTCGTACTCGGCGCGCAGCGCGTGAGTGAACCCGACGAGGCCATGCTTGCTGGCGCAGTACGAGGTGCTGTACGGCAAGCCGACCTTGCCGGCGCCCGAGGCGATGTTGACGACGTGTCCACGTCCCCGTTCGAGCATCCCCGGCACGACGGCCCGTGTGAGCAGGATCGGTGCCTCCAGGTTGACGGCCAACGTGTCGGTGAAGTCCGCTTCCGCAGCGGTCTCGAAACGGCGGATCCGTTCGATTCCCGCGTTGTTCACCAGGATGTCGACCGGGCCGATCTCCGTCTCGGTTCGCTCGATCAGGCGCGCACGGTCGGCGGGGTCGGTGACGTCGCACACCGTGGCGATCGCGGCCACGCCGAGTGCTTCGATCTCGGTACGCACCGTGGCGAGTTCGGCCTCCGACCGCGCTGCCAACGACAGGTTGACCCCCTCCTCGGCAAGGGCTCGGGCGAGGTACACCCCGATGCCACGTGAGGCCCCCGTGATGATGGCCGTCGTTCCCTCGATGTGCTCCATGGCGCGTTCCCCCTGGCTCGCTGGCTCGCTGGCTCGGCCGACGCCGGGCGAACGCGACGCTACCGCGCCACGCGAGCGCCTGGTTCACGAGCAGTCATCACCTCGTTCTCACCCGGTTCTGACCTCCGACGAACACGGTGGAGGCCATGGATCTGCCGATCGAACCGCCGTACACCAACCGTCCATCGACCTCCTGGGCGCCGCCGTCGACGACGTCGGAGCCTCACCAGGTGTCGCCGCCGTCGGCGCGTGCTCGCGGCCGAGGCCGTTTCGGTGCCGGCCTGCTCGTCGGTGTCGCCCTGACCGGCGCCGCTGTCGGCGGCTACGCGCTCGGCACGGACTCCGGCTCATCGTCTGCGGCGACCAGCTCCGGCGACATCGTCGCCGAGCCGGTGAACCTCGACATCTCGACGGGTTCGTCGATCGGCGACCTCGTCGCGGTCGCACGGCCGTCGATCGTCTCGATCCACCAGACCGTCACACAGACCGGTCCGCGCGGCACCGTGTCCGGACAGGCGGCCGGCACCGGGTTCGTGCTGTCGGCCGACGGCTACATCGTCACGAACAGCCACGTCGTGGCCGACGGCGACGAGATCACCGTGACCTTCGACGATGGCAGCTCGGAGCCGGCCGAGGTCGTGGCCGCCGATGCGAGCCGCGACCTCGCCGTGCTCCACGTCGAGCGGACCGACCTCACCCCGCTGGCGATCGGCGACTCCGACGAACTGCGCCTCGGCGACGAACTCGTCGCCGTGGGGTACGCCCTCGACCTGAACGGTGAGCCGTCGGTCACGGCGGGCATCCTGTCCGCCCAGGAACGCACGATCACCTCCGAGAACGGCGAGCAGCTCGTCGACCTCTTGCAGACCGACACGGCGATCAACCCGGGCAACTCCGGTGGACCGCTGCTCAACAGTCGCGGCGAGGTCATCGGGATCAACACCGCGATCGCCGGTTCGGCACAGAACATCGGGTTCGCGATCGCCATCACCCCGGTCATGGACGTGATCGCCGAACTGCAGAACGGCAACGTCCCCGAGCGTGCGCTCATGGGTGTGTCGACCACGCCGTCGACCACGGGCGACGGCGCGGAGGTCGTCGACATCCAGGCGGGCACCGCCGCTGCCGGCAGCGATCTGCAGATCGGCGACGTGATCATCGCCGTCGACGGCGACGACGTCACCGACCCCTCGTCGCTCGGCGTGGAGATCTCCCGGCGCCAGCCCGGTGACGAGGTCACCGTGACCGTCGAGCGCGACGGTGCGACCGAGCAGATGCGAGTCGTGCTCGGCAGCAAGGAGAGCTGACCGTCGACCACGCGTCGAGCGCGTGGGAGACTGCCGACGTGCAGGTCGCTCTCGCGTTGTCTCCCGGCGTGTCCGCCGACGAATGCGAGGCGTTCACGGTCGTCTTCGATCAACTCGAGGTGGAGCTCGTGGGGGTGGGTGCGCAGCTCGGCCCGGTGCAGGGCCAGGGCGGCGGGCATCACGTCGACAAGCGGTTCGAGGACGTGCCCGCCCCGACGATCGTGGTGGTGCCCGGCGGTCTCGGCTGTGCTCGGACCGCCCTCGACGAACCATTGCTCGAGTGGCTGCGCGAGGTCGCTCCGCGCTGCGAGTGGATGGTCGCCAGTTCGACCGGCACGGTCGTCGTCGCGGCGGCCGGACTGCTCGACCATCACGAGGCAGCGACCCATTGGCTCGCCTCGCCGTTGCTCGAGTCCTACGGCTCGTCGGCATCGGCGGACCGCGTGGTGCAGGTCGGTCGCATCATCACCTGCGAGGGGCAGATCACGGCGATGCACGTGGCGTTGATGGTCACGCTGCGCGTGTTCGGCCCCGCCGCCGTGCAGCGGGTGCGCGACGGGATGGCCGACGCAGCCGAGCCGAAGGCCGCGTCGCGCCCGCGTTGGCAGGACACGTGGCGTGGCGGTTGGTCGCAGCATCGTGGCCGTTCTCGGCATGCCCGCCCGGCGCCGGGCCCGCGACGCCCCCGCAATCCGGAACTGACAGCGCCCGACGTGATCGAATTCGATCAGCCGACAACGCGTGGTCGCGCTCCGGGGCCTTGAGCGCGAGGGCGGTGCCGATCCGCTCGCATCGTGTAGACAGATCCCATGATCCGTCATGTCGTGATGTTCCGCTGGTCCGAAGCTCGAGCCGAGGACGAACTGCAGCGACTCGGTGCAGCACTCGATGCGTTGCCGGGTCTGATCCCCGGGGTGGTGTCCTACCAGCACGGTCGCGACCTGGGGCTCGCCGACACGAACTACGACTACGCGGTCACCGGGGTGTTCGCCGACGCCGCGGCGCTGGCCGTGTACCGCGACCACGAAGCCCATCAGCGATTTCTCGCCGACCACATCGTGGGCCGAACCGCCGACAGGGTCGCCGTGCAGTTCGACGTCGACGGCTGACGATCCTCAGGTCGGCTCGGGGATGACCGTCGGATGGCGGCGCAACTGGAGCTTCCAGAAGCCGAGTGTCGCCAGCCCGACCGGAATGATCAGCAGCCAGGTGAGGACTCGGAAGATCAGCACCGCTGCGGTGATCTGGTTGACGTACGCGGAACCGGCCGCCGCCGTGAGCAGCCCGATGTAGGCGACCTCGCTGACACCCGCGTCCCCTGCGGTGATCGGGATCACGGTCAGACCCTGGACGAGTGCGAACACCACGAACACCTCGGTCCAGGACAACGCCCCCTCGGAGACACCCGTGAACCGCAGGCACATCAGCAGCAACGCGAACTTCGTCGCGGCCGTGAGCACGGTTCCCCACGATGCGATCAGCCAGCGTTCGCGCAGGGTCTGCACGGCGCGGCTGCGTGCGGCGACCATCTGCTCGGCGAGTGCGGGGGGTTGAGGTTTGCGCAGCAGTCGCATGACCGTCGACCACACCGGGGCGAGGAGGCGTCCGGCCTGTTCGGTGCGCTTCTCCGATCCGAAGACGAACGCGAGCACGACGATGCCGATCCCGACGACGAGACAGACCGTGACCACGGTTCGTGTCGTCCCGTCGATCGGGGCGTCGGAGACGAGCAGTCCGACGGCCGCGACGACCGGCAGGACCAACTTGATGCCGATGCTGAAGATGCCACCGGCAGCGACCGCGAGGGTTGCCTCACTCGTGGAGTGCCCCCAGGACGTCAGCATCCGGTAGCGGATGGGGAGGTCGCTCGGGCCGGGGATGACCGAGGTGATCGAGGCGGGACCGAGGTACGCCACGACACCGCGACGCACCGGGAGACGAGGGATGAGCGCAGCGGTCAGGAGGCCCTGGGCGCCGACCCACAGGATCCACATCGCTCCCAGCGAGATCAGGTCGGCATCTTCGAGCGAGCGCACCGCGTCGAGGATCGAGTCGAGGTCGAGGTCGTCGAACGTCGAGAGCAGAATCCAGGTCGAGATCCCCAGCGCGGCGACGACGAAGAACACGCGGAGCAGGACCTTGCGAACGCGATGCGTCGGCGGTTCGGGCTCGTTCGTGATCAGGTCTTCGACCTCCTGGAACACCGGACCAGGGCGTGGTCGCTGGTCGGGTGCGGCAGATTGTGGGGTGGGATCGTCGGCGTCGTCAGTCATCGTCAGCGTCGATACTGGCGCGTACGGCGCGCACGAGTTGGGATCGGGCCTCGATCACCGGCGGAAGCAGGCCGACGCGATCGCGGACGCGGAGCCTGCCGGCCAGGATGATGGCCTGCCGGATCAGCGGTGGCCAGACCATGAGCGCGACGGCGCCGCCGAGTGCGGTGGCCACGCCGAATCCGACCGCGGTCCAGTCGTCGCCGAGGTACGCGCCGACGACGATCCAGGTCGCGAGCATCGTCACGAGTCCGAGCAGCAGTCGCACCGTGCCCTTCGTCGCGGTGGACTTCACGAGCCCCGTGCCCACGACGACGATCGCCAGCGCAGGGAGGTGGATCAGCGTGATCGTGACGAGCAGCGAGCCGGCGGCGAACAACGCCACTGCCGACAGGAGCAAGCGGGCGATCGACACCCGCTCGGGGCGGAGCTGGGACTCCGACAGTCCAATGAGCTGCAGGCGTGTCGCGAAGTCCCGGTAGGCGGCGATGACGTGGGCGCGGACCGAGGCATCGGCTCGGGCGATGCGCCGTGCCACGACCTCGGAGGAACCGAACGACGGTTCGCGTCGGCCGGACGTCTCGCTGCGTTCCTCGCGGGCGGCAGCACGCAACATCTCGCGTTCGTCGACGGTCTCGAACGTCGGCGAGATCGCCTCGAGCGACCGTGTGATCTGGGCGGTGAGCGCTGCCGCGTCGTGACGATCGGGTTCGCCGTCGGCGTCGACGCCGCTGCCGATGTAGTCGGCCACCACGATCGGTTCGCCGAACATGACCACGGCACGGCTCCTGGTCTCGACCTTGTTCTCGAAGGCCATGCCGATCGGTGCGATGACGAGGTCGGGGGCGGTGGCCACCGCGCCGAGTGCGATTCGAGCGGCGCCCGACTTGACCCGATCGAGGCCCGCACGGTCACCGGTCGTGCCCTCGGGGAAGATGGCGACCCGGGCTCCCTGGGCGAGCTCGCGGTGGCAGGCGGCGAACACCGAGGCGTTGTCGCTGGCCCGGTCGCCGTCCGCGGTGCGGTACACCGGCAAGACACCGGCCAGTTCGAGGAACGGCCGGGCCACGACGACCTTCCACAACGCATGCTTCGCCAGGAATCGTGGCAGTCGGCCGAGCACTCCGGCGACGACGACCGGGTCGACGAACCCATTGCTGTGGTTGGCGACGATGAGGACCGGGCGGTTCGACGGCAGCCGATCGCGCCACTCGACATCGACCGATCGGTGGAACGCGAGGAGGAGTCCGCGGGCCAGCAGTCCGATCGTACGGTCGGCGAACCGCCGGAACAGTCGAGGGGGGTGCTCCGGGCGCACGGCGCCGTAGGCCCGGTCGACCCACGCGAGCGCGATGATCGCGGTGAGGACGTGCCAGAAGCTGTGTGGCTGCAGCCACGACTCGGCGTCACAGAGCGGACTGTCGGGGGTGCCGAGCGCCCATGTCAGAATGGCGATGACGCCGAGCAGGAGCATCGGTTGGTTCCAGACGCCCGCGAGGGAGCGGCGACGAGCGACGAACGACGCGACCACGATGACGGCCACGGCGACGCCGACGCCGAGATTGGTCGCACCCGGTGCCCACGCCCAGATGGCCGACGACACGACGATGCCGAGCGCGAGGCCGATCAACGAACCGCGGTCGGCTGCGCCGAACAGCCGCCCGACGTGCCAGCCGGCGACGAATGCCAGCGCGCCGATCAGGGGGACGTCGTGCAGGAACTGGCCGACGTCGCTGGCCGCCCCGTGGTACAGAAAGCTGCCGAAGCCCTCGGCGATCAGCATCACGACGATGCCCCAGGCAGCGAGGGGAAGGCGGGCGCGGCGGATCTCCCAGATCAGGACGATGCCGGCAGCGACGTACGCCATCGAGCTCCACGCGTTGGCGTCCTGTTCGAGCTGCCAGTCGTCGCGGAACTCGCAGTCCGCAGTGGGTTCGATCTCGGCGCTCAGCATGGGACCATCGGTCTACACCGAGGCCGACGGGTTCAGGCGTTCCTGGCCGAGGTGTTCGTCGAGCCCGCCATCGTCGGTGACGACGACCAGGCTTCGCGCAGCGTTTCGTTGCGCCGCTCGACGTCGCTGAACTGGGCCACCAGGCCGGCGACGACGAGGCCGCCGTAGATCGCGTACCACCACCAGTCGTCGGCTGCGAACCTCGTCGTCAGCGCGGAGCTGTAGTCGCCGGTGTCGTACACGCCGAACAGCAGCATCAGCCCGCTCACCATGGCGCTGGCACCGGCCAACGCCGTCAACACGGTCAACAGGACCATCGGCAGGTCGCCGAGGATCGCGACGATCGACAACGCGATGGCGAGCACGACGCCGCTGAGCACGATCACCCACGACCACGTGACACCGAGTGCGGCGACCAGCGTGGTGCCGAGCACGAATCCGATCGCCATCATGCCGATCACGACCGAGACCGCGTAGTACAGGTAGGCGATCACGCCGAACACCAGGGCGAGGCCGAGGCCGACGACCCATCCGAGGGTGGTCCCGAGGAATCCGCTGTCCCCGGCGACGAGGCCGGCGCCGAGGAAGAAGCCGGCGAACGCACCCCAGACCGGGATCACGATTCGCATGGCGAGATAGCCGCGAAAGCAGAACACCGCACCGGTCAGCAGCGCGATCAGACCCACGATGATGTCGTTCATGGGCACACTCTTGCAGAGCCGGGCCGATCGTGGCGTGACTCCCTCGCGAGCGCGAGACTGAACACATGACGACCACCTTGCTCTGTACGGATGGCAGCGAACTCGCACTGCACGCGATTCGGCAAGGGGTGGAGTTGCTCGCCCCCGCCGACCGCGTGATCGTGTTGTCGGTCGCGTCACCCATCGATCCATCGCTCGTGACTGGCACCGGGTTCGCCGGTGGCGTGATGACCTTCGACGAGAAGAACGACGTCGTCGAGGCGCAGCGGGCCGCGGCTCAGCAGGCGATCGACGAGACCATCGCCGAACTCGGACTCGTCGGGGCCGAGCCACTGCTGGTGGTCGGCGATGCCGGTCACGAGATCTGTCAGGCGGCGGCGTCGCTGCCCGCGAGTGTCGTGGTGCTCGGCACCCACGGTCGCAGCGGCATCAAACGAGCGATCATGGGGTCGACGTCCGACCACGTCGTGCGCCACTGCGCGTGCCCCGTCCTGGTCCAGGGCGCCGGGGTCTGAGCGGGGCCCCTCTTCGACCTTCCTGAATTCCTCGGTCAACGACACGCGGGTCGCCGCAGAAACAAGGATCACGTGAACCTGAAGTCAGTGGTGTTGGCGGCCCTCGCCGCGGCCGTGGTGGCGATGCTCGTGCCGATGGCACCGGCGTCCGCCCAGGAGTCGTCGACGGACGACGCGGCGCAGGAGCTGGTCGAGAAGTACGCGCCGATCATCATGCTGAAGGCGCAGGAGGCCGCGTGCGACGTCAACGGCGAGCCCTACGCGCCGACCTCGGTCGACATCGTGCTCGACAACCCCGAGATCCTGCTCCGCCAGCTGGGCAACGGCAATCCGGTCGTCAAGCAGGCGCCGTCGGCTGCGGACCTGTACGGGCTCAACGAGGGCTTCTATCTCGACTTCCCCGCGAGTGCGTTGCAGCCCGGGTGCATCTACGAACGGGACTTCGACAAGTACACCGGCACCACGACGGGCCATCGCGAGACCACCGTGTACGCCCACATCGCCACGCAGGCCGACGAACCCGACAAGCTCGCTGTCCAGTACTGGTTCTACTGGTACTTCAACGACTGGAACAACAAGCACGAGAGCGACTGGGAAGGCATCCAGTTGATGTTCGACGTCGGCACCGTCGAGGAAGCGCTGACGACGGAACCGGTGAGCACGGGGTACGCGCAACACGAGGGAGGCGAGCGAGCGGACTGGGACTCCTCGAAGCTGACGCGTGAGGGTGATCGGCCGGTCGTGTACCCGTCGGCGGGCTCCCATGCCACCTACTACGGCTCGGCGCTGTACATCGGACGCAGCGCGAGCGAGGGCTTCGGCTGCGACACGACCGACGGGCCGTCGGTGCGGAGCGATCCGGCCGTCGTGCTGTTGCCCGACGCCGCGTCCGGGCCCGACGACGAACTCGCCTGGCTCGACTACAACGGGCGTTGGGGTGAACGGCAGTCCGGGCCGTTCAACGGTCCCACGGGCCCCGAGGACAAGGAACGCTGGGCCAACCCCGTCGACTGGCACGATTCGCTGCGGTCGGGGAGCGCCGTCGTCCCGGCGGGCGACAGCCAGGGGGACTCGATCGTCAACACCTTCTGCAACGTGGTCGAGGTCGGTTCCGGTGCGCTGATCAAGCTGAAGACGTCCCCGCTGTCACTGGTGATCGCCGTCGGTGTCCTCGTCGTGCTCCTGCGCTGGGTCGTCGGCCGGACGGTGTGGAACAAGGTCCCGGCGATCCCGATGATTCGTCGTCGACGAGCGGGTGAGATCGTGCGCGCTGCGGCGGGCTCGTATCGCCGGCGGGTCGGGGTGCTCGTGACGATCGGACTGGTCTACGTGCCCACGTCGATCGTCGTCGCACTGTCCGCATCCGCGTTGCGGGCACTGCCGCTCGTCCGCTCACTGACCGACATCTCGGGGAGCGCTGCGGAGACGAGCATGTTCTTCGCGCTCGTCGCAGGCTCCCTCGCGAACCTGCTCGCCTTCATCGCGGTCAACGCGATGGTCGCCGCGTACTACGACCTGTTGAGCGACGGCGATGGCGATGCCTCGGGGCTCGACGCGGTGCGTCGGGCCTGGAAGCATGCGCCCGAGCTGTTCGTCGGATTCCTTCGTGCGTTCGCGATCGTCACCCTGCTCGCGCTCACCGTCGTCGGTGTCCCCGTCGCGATCTGGTACTTGATCCGCGTGCAGTTCATGGCACAGGCGGTGGTCACCGAGGACCTCGACGGTGCATCAGCGCTGCGCCGGAGCTCATCGCTCGTCACCGGTCGCTGGTGGCACACCGCGGTGATGGTCACGCTGATCAACGCGCTCGTCGGACTGTCCGGTCTGGTGGTGGGGCTGCTGCTGCTGGTGCTCGTCGCAGGCATTCCGCTGTGGCTGTTCTCCGGGTTCATCACCCTGGTGTACGCGTTGATCGCCCCGCTCGCCGCAGTCGCGATGACGCTGTTGTTCGGTGACGCCGTGGCGGAGTCGCGCGGGGAGACGGCCCCTGAGCCTGGCGTCGAACCGACCCCGAAAACGACGACAGGCGCCGTCCCCGACGTGATGTCGGGAACGGCGCCTGTCTGACGATGTGGTTCAGGAACCGATGACCTTGGCCTTCGCCGAGGCGTACTCGGCGTCGTCGAGCTTGCCGTTCGAGTGGAGGTCGGCGAGCTTCGCGAGCTGGTCGGCTTCGCTGGTGCCGGATGCAGTCGTGCGGATGTAGTCCTGCACGGCGGCTTCCTGCGCCTTGGCAGCCGCGACCTGACGCTCGCCCATCTTGCCGCCGTTGACGATCAGGTAGATGAAGATGCCGAGGAACGGAATGAAGATGATGAAGATGGACCAGATGGCCTTCGCCACTCCGGACATCTCGTGGTTGCGGATGATGTCTCCGAAGATCGTGAAGATCAGCATGATCCACACGAAGAAGAGGAAGAACCAGAGAATCGACCAGAGGACCTGACCGGTACCCCATTCAGCTGCGAGTAGCAAGGTGTTGCCTTTCGTTCGTTCAGTCGGCGCGTTCGTGCGCCGAGCGGGCAACAGCATGGCTCCGCTCGGCTCGGATTTCAACCATTGCGACGCGGACGTCGAGAGCGCGGCGTTTCGGCTACGTTGCGTGAGCACTGTTCATCACGTTCACCCCGCCCGCCAACCGTGGCGGGCATCAGTCCAAACGGAGGTTGCCGATGTCGCTCGGTCCCATCGAAGTACTCGTCGTCGGATTCCCCGGGAATCAGTTCAACGGGCAGATCATCCCGGAGCTCGAGAAGCTCATCGAGGCCGACACCATCAGCATCGTCGATGGTCTGTTGGTCAGCAAGGACGGCGACGGCGAGGTGACCTTCGTCGAGTTCGAGGAACTGGGGACCAACCCCGACGCCGCTCGCCTCGCCGAACTCATGAACCAGATCGAGTCGCTGATCTCCGACGAGGACGTCGACGAACTCGCGGCCACACTCGAGCCGAGCAGCTCGGCGGCGATCCTGGTCTTCGAACACACGTGGTCGAAGCCGCTGCGTGACGCGATCGTCGATTCCGACGGCGTGCTGGTCTCCAACTTCCGGGTTCCGGGATTGGTCGTCGACGAACTGATGACCGAACTCGCCGAACTCACGGACTGACCGTCATGTCGATCCTCACGCAACTCAACTCACTCAACTCACGCAACAACTCACAAGGGAGCAACTGACATGCGACGTCGTATGGGACGCCCAGGACTCGTCGGCACGATGGCCCGCACCGCCGTCGTGGCCGGAACCGCATCGGCCGTGGTCGGCCACTCACAGAACAAGCAGGCTGCCAAACAGCAGTCCGCTGCCGAGCAGCAGGCCGCGCAGCAGGCCGCGTTCGAATCTCAGGCACAGGTCGCCGAGATGCAGGCCCAGCTCAACTCGATGCAGGCCCAGCAGGCCGCACCAGCACCAGCGGCCGCACCGGCCGGTGGCGGCGAGGACCTGATGTCGGAGCTGTCCAAGCTCGCGGACCTCAAGGCTGCCGGTGTGCTCACCGATGCGGAGTTCTCCGCCGCGAAGGCGAAGCTGCTCGCCTGACATCGCTGCCCCGAGGGGCACGAGTTCGACCGTCGTGG